>CAZBNE010000004.1:0-62729 GCA_964493155.1 uncultured Pelolinea sp. | reverse complement strand
TAAAAAATCCAATCCATCGGAAGGATAAACCGCCAACCTGATAAACGAACTACTGCTGAACTGAGACTGTAAACAACAAAAAGTCCCAGGAGAGAGAGCGATGCCAGGGGATTATTCTTGTAAACAACGCTAAAACCAAAGGCAATAACGGCAAAATTAATCAGAAAATTTATCAGATTCAGTATGTTTGGTTTTGAATAAACTTCCATCCAAAAAGGCGAACCAATTTTGAGAAAATCCAAAAATTCAATGCGATTGCCCATCCTAACTGGAAGCGTCAAAATGGATGATATCCCATTTCGGAAAAAATTATCAAATGTAAAATTTGCCAAATCTGCTAAATTGTTTTGCAGCAAGAAACCAATGAGGTTCGTGTTCTTTTGAAGAGCCTGCATTTTGCCATATTCAGTAAATGCATCGTCTTCAAAATCTAAACCTTCGGTCATAATTCTGGATAAACCAGAAGAAGAAGATGGGTTATCGATCCAAAGGACGCCAGTTATGGCATGGTTTCGAATCAGGATAGGTGTAATAACCAGACCTACAGCAAACAAAAGGATCAGCATCGAAAAAATAATGGTTTTAAAGTTTCGATAATATCGAAAGATTGCCAGCAGCAGAAAAAAGGGGATGAGCGCTAGTGTCTGGATGCGGGTGAGAATGAACATCCCAATCAGCCCCCCTATTATGAATTCATACCCGCTGATCTTTTTCTTATCTGATTTAAACCAGCGGATAAGCATTAATGCCAAAATGCTTGCCAATAATGTCGCGGGCATGTCTGAAAGCAGCAGTTTTGTGCTGGAAATATTCGCAATGCTGGTTGCCTGAATAGCGATCACCTCCCGCATAATGGCAAACAAGGCTATCGCAATCCCTCCCATCCGGCTGTGCAGTTCTTTACCGATGAAAAAAAGTACTGCGGGAAAAATCGCCACCAAAAGTGTTTGCAGGAAAATGACACCTTCATAACTGAGACCTGAAATCGCGTGAAACAGTGCCAGAAGTGACACATAAAGGGGTTTTGAAATAACGAAATCCTTCAGGTTGCCGTAATATACATACAATGAATTAAAATCATACTGTTCGGCGTCAGAAAATGGGTATTTCTCGAAATTTGGCGCCTGGACTTGCGGGGCAAAATAATTGTTCTTGGGGAGCGGCAGACTCATCCATAGGACAACAGCAAATATCCATAAAATCAACGCGATCGTCAGGTCAATCTTTCCATGGAAGACTATGTGTGGAGAATCGGGGATGCACTTCCAGGCATATGTAAACACGATCAACAGAGCAAGAACTGCTGCGATATACCATATCTGCCCTTCCAGCAAAGGTGATCCGAGTGAAATAATTGAAACTCGCACAGGGTTAATCCCCAAACCTGTTAATTTCACGATCAGTAATCCTGCGGTTAAGATCCCAAAGAAGATCCCGAATGGCAGCCAGGGGAACGAGGATTTTTCCTGGACTTGCACATTCCCGGAAGGAAAGATTGTCAGAGGTACAAATAGAATTGCTTCTATGCCAAACAGGAAATAAAAAATGATTATCGGAAGCAGGCGGATATAGATGTTGAAATCAAAGGGAATTGCCATGAAATGATAAAGAAAACCAGCGTTCAGCATGGTGAGCGCGAGTAAAAAACCACATAATGTCAGGCTCGACCCAAATCTTGATTTTTTTTTGGCATCAGAATTCCAAAGCTGTTTGTCGGGATTCTTTCTTAATTTCAATTTCAAAAGCATTGCGGCGATTACAGGCAGGATCAATGGAATTAATAGTGCCAACCTTTTAAAGGAGAATCCAAGAAAAATGGCATTCCCAGCTTCTTTGGGGATACTCAGGAGCCAAAAAGAAGAAAGCAAGGCTTGAATTGAGACTAAATCCAGCCAAAACATATATTTTTTTATTGATTGTTGCTCAACAGGAAATTTTAGGTTTTTTTTGCCAGCCATGAATTTTCCAAATTTCAGAATTATTTGATTCTAATTCAAGAATGATTACTGGATCTATTTATCATTTAATTAAAAACGCAAGTATTTGCCTTTCGATCCACCGATTCCAGGGGATTTCTGCAAAAAGTGGATCAAGGAAAAGATTTATACCCTGTTAACTTGAAGCCCAATACCCTACAAAATTTTACGTTCAATACAGTTTTGCATTTCTCCTACATTGTTGAAAGAGCGTATTTCTTCGTTTGTGAACTCGATTCCAAAAGCCATCTCAATGGCAATGATCAGATTGATGTGTGACATTGAATCCCAACCTTCGATTTGATCGGCAGTGGTTTGCTCTTCAAGTGTTATGGTGTCATCACCAAAGACCTCTCTGAAAACTTTCGTCAATTTTTCACTGATCATCATTGCTCCTCCATCGTTGACAAATCACCAGGATCCTTACCCTCATACCAAGCCCTTAATACTCTTCGCAGGATCTTCCCACTGCGATTCTTAGGGATTTTCGGAACGATCTTGTATTCCTGAGGAATGGCAGTTGATGAAATGTCATTAGAAATTTTTATTCTGCATTTTAATTCCAATGCTCGCGACCATTCAGCGAAATTCTTCAGACATAAGTAAGCTACTATTTTTTCATGCAGGATCGCATCGGGCGCTCCAATAACAGCGACATCACTGATTTCTTCGATCTCCAGCAGTGAGCTTTCCACTTCGAATGGTCCTACCAAATGGCCGGCGGTATTGATCACATCATCCGCTCTGGATACATACCAGAAATATCCATCCTGATCTTTTACTGCCAGATCACCGGACACATAATAATTGCCCGAGAATTTTTCTGCGTAAAGTTCGGGTTTATTCAGGTATGAAATGAACATTGAAGGCCAGCCTTTATTGAAGCAAAGCTTCCCCTGAATATTGACAGCGGCGGGATTCATCTCATCATTAAGGATTTCTGCGCCAATAGGTTTTAAAGGTTTACCCATCGATCCCGGTTTGACCTTGATCCCCGGGCGATTCGAGATCATAATAGATCCGGTTTCTGACTGAAAAAAGTTATCATAAACCTCACAACCAAAAATCCTCTTTGCCCATCGGTAAACCTCCGGGTTAAGGGGCTCGCCAACACTAAAAATTCTTTTTAACCTGGAAAAATCATACTGTAAGAATAATGCATCTTGTTCCTGCATCAACATCCTGAGTGCGGTTGGCGCGGTATACCAGACATTTACTCCTTTATCTTGCAGACAATTAAGCCAATGACCTGCATTAAAGTTTCCCCCAAATTGTATTTGGCGTGTATTGGTTGCCATAGGCGCCATAATTCCATAGACAAGACCTGTTATCCATGCGGGATCCGCTGTGCACCAATAGACTTCATCATCCCTGATTTGAAAAACTTCAATGAACGAATCTTTGATCGAAGATATCGCGCCATGGACATGCACCGCTCCTTTTGGTTTGCCTGTTGATCCCGAGGTATATTGAATAAAGGCGGGTGTATCGGATTTGACCTGTGGAGCATATTTAAAATTAATGGAGGATTTTGCGAAAAATTTTGGGAAGCTTAAGGTCATATCATCTTGATCCTCCTCCATATCAATGACCAAAACTGTCCTGAGATTCCGCAGGTTGCCTTTAATTTTTGAAATCTTCCTGGATAAGCTCGTTTTGGTAATGATTAATGAGGTCTCATTATCAATTAAACGATCATATAGAGCTGCTTCTCCGAAAGTAGAAAAAAGGACGCAAGCGATCGCTTCGATTTTCATTATCGCAAAGAATGAATAAATCAGTTCCTGTGATTTTGGTAAAAAAATTGAAACATTGTCTCCTTTTTTGATTCCCAAATCCACAAGAATATTTGCGATCTTATTTGAATTATTTTCTATTTGACTAAATGAAATTTCTTCCTGGTGCAGATCGGCATGAATCCAAGTAAAGGCAGTTGTATTGCCATATCCCCTTTCCAATTGCCTTCCGAGGCATGCATAAGCCAAATTTTCAGATTGTGCGCGAAGCCGAATGGTTGAAGTATTCAAGATTTTTTCCAAATTAATATTTCATTTATTTGCTGATCGTCTTAAGAATTGGGAAAAATACCATCTAACAATTAGTCGTATCCTAATTTTATATTAAGAAAACCATTTACCTTTTTTACCTCATAATCCAGGAAATTATTCTCTGAATTTGGGATATATAATTAAAAATCCTAAATTGAACGCAACATTGGAATGGATATTATTTAAGTAATATCGAGCTGGCCTTTTTTGTCATGGCATTGATGGCTTGGACTCTATAAACCGCGAAACTTTACATGCATTTTATGAAAAATACAATAATCAATTTTCTATGACGCTGGATGTATTTTTTTTTGGATTGAAAAACACCCTGAATGCTTTTTTGTAGGAGGTTTTTCACTATTCTTCTTTTACAATAGATGTGAAAATTCTAAAAGGTAGTAAAAATATTGAATTAGGTTTATTTAATAATTGTCTCAGGATTTCCTGTCACCAATCATCAATTCATTCAATTAATTACGTAATGTAAAGAACAATAACTCATGCACGAAGACCTGGCTCGACGCAGTATCCACTCTATCAAATGGAATGGAATCGGCAATTTTTTTCAAATGATTGTCGGTTTTATTCAACTGGTTGTTTTAGCACGCTTATTACCCATCGAATCCTTTGGAATTTATTCGGGTGCTTTAGCGCTCACAACCTTGCTTGGCGGAATTTCAGTATTCGGATTAGGCGAGGCATTAAAATACCGCTGCCCCGAAACAGAAGATATTGAACAAACAGCAGCCGTTCATTTCACGTTGCAGCTTGTCATCACGCTTGTCTGGACAGTGATTATGGTGGCAGGGGGATTAATCTTTATTAAATCCAACAATGATGGTTACCTGCTAGTTTTCCTTGTTTTGATATTAAGCAAAGCTGCTGCCAATTTTGCCAGTACTCCAAAAGCTATACTGATGAGATCGGTCCAGTTTAAACAACTGGCTATTGTTGACATCACAACGGTTATATGCACTTTGATAATTTCTGTTGTGTTGGCATTTATGAATCAACCGCTTTGGGCCTTATTGACAACCCATATTGTTGGATTTCTGGTTGATTTTTTAATTCTATATATTCTAAAACCGGTTTGGAAACCAAGATTGCTTTGGGTAAAGTCTACGGTCAAATACTTTCTCAATTTTGGCAGTAAGCAATTATTATCCCGATTGTTATCAGATTCCCTGGACCATATTGATGATATTTGGACAAAATTGTATTTAGGCACTGTGCCAATGGGATTTTACTCAAAAGCTTATTCATTCGCACTTTATCCATCGAAAATATTATCCACACCAATCAGCGCTGTGGCAGAAAGCACTTACGCAGAGGTTGCAGGCAAACGCGCAAAATTATCCGAGGCATTTCATCGCACAAACTCATTTTTGATCAGGTCGGGTTTTTTCCTTGTGGGCGCCTTTATGGTCATAGCCCCAGAATTCATACGAATTCTCATAGGTGAAAGATGGATGCCAATGATGCTCACATTTCGGCTAATGCTGCCTTTTACACTTTTTGATCCCATGAAAAAGTCTATGTCCAATTTGTTCATCGCGGTTGGAAAACCGGAAATTAACATTAAGATTAGAACAATTCAAATGGCTATATTAATTGCAGGTTTGATAGGATTAGGCAAAAATTGGGGGATTGAAGGGGTTGCATTAGCTGTTGACATGATGATGGTTATTGGAATTATTTTGATCCTGCATCGCGCCAAATCTTATGTGGATTATTCATTGAAATCATTTTTTGTTTTCCCATCATTAGCTTTGTTTTTGGGTTTAGGGCTTTGTTTCGCCTATGAGCAATTTTTTGGGAAATTTATTGCCGATCTTCCGGAAGCGATTATTAAATTCTTAATTTTCGCCATAATCTATATATGTGTGTTAATACTTTTTGACAGGAAAGAAATCTTCTCGGTTTTTAGTTTATTTAAAAAATATCTTTAATAATTTTTTTCTAAAGATACCTTAGTAGACGTTTTTTAAGAACGCATCCAAGCACATATCGAAGGAACTTTTTGCATGATAAAAACATTTCTTATGATTCGAGAGAAATTTTATAGAATTGATATTAAAAAAATCAGAATATTGATAAAAGCTATACCCCCTTTCTCAATAATATTGGTTCGTTTATTGAATATTTTATTTTTCTGCTTAAGAAGAATTGTTTTAACACTATCCACTCTGGTAAAAAAATTTTTTCCAAAAAAAATATCACAATTTTTGAAGGATCTTATCTATCAATTTATTTTAAGAAAACCTTTGACGAGAAGATACCTTTCCCCGAAGTTGAGTATTGACAGACTTTTTAAAATTCTAAAAGAGCGCCAAATTAATTACGTCGTGCTCAGATGGTGGGATAAATTACCCAATGTTGAAAAGGGTGAAGATTTAGATTTGTTAATTGATGACAAGGATTTGCCCCAGATCTTAGATCTGTTTGTAAGCTTTCCTTACAGGCAGAAATTCGATATTTATTCTGTTTCAGGAAATCCAGGTTCGGATTATCAAGGATTACCTTATTATCCGCCCCATTTGGCGAAAATTATCTTAGACCATAGAATCTGGTTTAATGATTTGTACGCAGTACCCGATGAGAAAAGATTTTTTTTAAGCATGGCATACCATGCAATTTTTCATAAGGGTAAGAATTCAGGTTTGTGTTTTCCTGGGAGTGATAAGGTTGAAGGATCTGATCATAATTACTCGTCCGAAATAAAATCATTGGCAAAAATTAATAGGGTGGCAATTAATACAGATAAATATGAAGATGTTTTTAATTATCTACAATCTGAAAAATGGGTGCCTGAATTAGACACTTTCAGAAAATTAGCGGTTAACGATGCGTGGATTTCAATGCTTCTTCCGAAGGTAATAAGTGATTCAAATGTGGATGAAGGTGAAGTTGCGGTGTTTATTATCAGGGAGTACGCAATCAGGTCTAATAAGCTCGATTTAATAAAAAATGAACTGCTTAAGAAATTTGATATCCTCTTCGAAAAACCACTTGAGGATGAAGAAAAAGCAAGCGCAGCAAAGAATATTCGAGGGGGAAAATGGGATAAGGGACCTTTTCCTATCAATGGCGGTTTACCAGTATATATATTGGTTTGCTTTGATTATCATCCAAAGCCTTTGAGTAAAAAGGAAAAAATAAAATATCCCAATGTTAAAAATAAAAATATTTTGCTGAAGAATTCGATAAGGGACAAGATTAATTTTGATCATCTGCCATGGGAACACACAAATTGTATCCATGCAGCTGATGATGAGGTTGAATCATGGGAATACATAAAATTTGTTATTCCGGATGAACAGGAAAATCTGAAAAACACGGTAAAAAACATTAGGGCTAAATTTGCTACTCATTTCCCAATAATAAAAACTTTTGATTCAAATTTTACAAGAGCAAAAATTGAGTTAATTAAGTATAAGAATATTGAGGCGATAAAGAAAACTTTCAAGGATGGACGTGAAAGATTCTTGAAACGTGAATTGTCCTTTTATCGGGAGTTCGCTTACAGGGAATTGTTATTGCCAGGATTGATCGATTTTGGTGAGAATTATTTCATCTCACAATATTACAGGAATGTATTGGAAGATCTTGATATTTTTGAGAGAAATAAAATAATTAAACAATATGCTCACAAGATAATCGATGCTCTAAAATTATTTTATGATGAGGGTTTCGCACATATCAATTTCACCCCTAAGAATATTATTATTACTTCCAAAAACGAATTCAAAATTATTGATTTCGAATTTGTGTATGAATATAAAATTAAACCAAAAACATTTAACGAGTCGTACGATATTATTGGCGTACCGGATGATTTTGATGGTGATTTGGGGTTAATCGATCCTACGTTAAATTATAAAAAGGTTTGGGAGCCAATTATTGGGCCTCTCGCAAAATATGTTTGAATCCTGAATCATCAGTTGAAATATTATTAGCGAAGTTTCTTTGTTATTACCAACTGATAGAGAATATCTTTAGTTGTTTATACTGGTCTTATTTTTGTATTTGATCAATCACTTTTCTTAATCCTCGTCCTTCCTTTTTTTTCCTCAGGTATGTATATATAACCACTCTAAAATTTATTAAGGTTTTATTAATGCACAAATTTTTCTTGCACCGAACCTTAAAATATGTTAGAATTCAAACCGTAAGTATCATCTTTATGGTCTACGTCGAAAAGTGGGTTTTCCCCACTTTTCTGCATATAGTACAAATAGTAAAAAAATTGGAGTATTACTGGCATGAAAAACGAATTCGCGCTGGCTTTCAATGAAGTATTGGAAGAAAAAGGGCTCCCCAGGGAGACAATCCTTGATGCGCTTGCGCAAGCCCTTGTTTCCGCTTATCGGAAATCTGTCAACGCCTCTGCTGCACAGGACATTAAAGCCAGGATAAATTTAGATATAGGTGAATTTGCCATCCTTGTTGAAAAGGAGGTTGTTGAAAAGGCTGAAAACGACCTGACCGAAGTAACTCTGGATATAGCCAGAAAAGACAACCCGGATGTCCAGTTAGGTGATGTTGTTATGGTAGACAGCACCCCCGAGGATTTTGGCCGAGTTGCTGCACAACAGGCCCGACAGGTAATTCAACAGAAGATCCGTGATGCCGAGAATTCAGCCCAGGTGAATTTTTATGAAAAGCAGTTGGGAGAGATTGTCAGTGGTGTTGTACAAGCTACCAACGCACAAGGACTTACCATTGCCCTTGAATTAAATGCTGAAGGTAGCATGCCCCGTAAAGAAATGATCCCCAGAGAGCATTTCCGGATACATGACCGGGTCCGTGCTGTAGTTGCTGAAATAAAAGAATCCGGCCGTGGGCCGCAAATAATCCTCTCGCGCACGCATCGAGACTTTTTACGAAGGCTGCTTGAAAATGAAGTTCCCGAGATCTTTCATGGTGTGGTGGAAATTCGTTCCATTTCACGAGAACCTGGACAACGCGCCAAGGTGGCTGTATCCGCAACCCAACAAGGTATTGATCCTGTGGGAGCCTGTGTTGGAATGCGCGGCGTCCGCATCCAAACCATTGTTCGCGAACTGCATGATGAAAAGATCGACGTCATTGAATGGAATGCCGATCCTACGATCTTCATCTCCAAAGCCATCAGTCCGGCAAGGGTGAACGGTGTTTATCTGCGCGAGACAGTTGAAGGACAGAAAAACGCTCTGGTAGTTGTACCTGAAGATCAACTTAGCCTTGCCATCGGCCGTGATGGGCAAAACGCGCGGCTAGCCGCAAAACTTACCGGCTGGCGCATTGATATCAAGAGCCTGCCTGAGTCAATCTCGGATTGGCTTTTCAACCTCCAAAACAACGAGGAATTGAAAGAGATCGCTGCTGAAGAAAAAGAAGCGATTGTCCAGGCTGAAGACATTATGGCACGCAAAGCTGAAGGTCGCGTCATCTCACCTGAAGAAAATGACGCGTTAGCCGCCCTTAATGATCGGCTTGAAAGACGTTCAGTCCGAAAGCAGCAGGAACGGTTTGAGAAATATCAGAAACACCACAAGGAAGTCTTTGATTCCTTGCCAAAAGGTGCTTTTGAAATGGGTATTGATGGAACTGGTCTTCCATTAAATATTCAGGAAGCACTCGTAGAAGCAGGTTTTGATAATGCAGGAAAATTGGTCCTGACCAGCAAAGTAAATCCAGATTTGCTGCTTGCTATTAGCGGTGTTGGACCTAAAACAATAGAACGGATCGCGGAATTCGCAGATGAACTCCCCAATCTTGTCCCACAAGTTGAAGAAGTCTTTCCTGAAGAACCGACGGCAGAAGTTGAAGCACAACCGGAGGCACCATCTACTGAAGAGCCTGGTGTCGAAATCTCCACCGAAATAGAAGCATCGACGGCTGTCGAATCCTCGGAGCCAATTGCTGCAGAAGATACCATTGAATTGGTATCGGGATCGGTCGATGAAAAAGCAGCTCCTGAAAAAGAACTTTCCTTCGATGAGATTTTCACCTTGAAACCCGAGGTTTTCGAACCAGTTGCTGCTGAAGAAGACGAGGAGGAAACTGAAGGTTCTTCAGAGACAGCACCGAAGAAAAAGAAAAAGAATAAAAAAGCAGGGCAATTCCGCGAGCTGGAATATGACCCCGATAAAGATATGATTGTTGCCAAAAAGAAACACAAACGCGGCGACACTGGTGAGTGGGAAGATTTTTAAAGAAGACACTTAAAGGCGGTGGTAAAACAACAGAAACGGCTTAAACACATCCCGCAGCGCACCTGCGTAGGCTGCCGGGAAGTACTCTCCAAAAGAGAGTTGTTACGGATTGTGCGAACTCCTGAGGGGGTGCAGCTCGATCCGACCGGCAAATTGGAAGGCAGAGGCGCTTACCTGCATGATAAACGGTCATGCTGGGAGAAGGCATTAAAGGGAAGTTTGGCGCATGCATTAAAGACCGAATTGACAATTAAAGATAAAAGCCAGCTCATTGAATTTATGAGTGACATGCAAGAGTAGTTATGGCATCGCTTCCGTCAAAATGGTCAAATTTGGTTCAAAAGTGGGGTGGAATATAAATACTTGAACTAAATAGCTCGCTCTAATGCCGGGAGATCCACAAAGCCGAAATGTAGTGTGAATCACCAAAGGGGAATAATCATTGGAGGTAATTATGAGCGAGAACGAAACAAAAACAATTGCTCTTCCGAGCATTACAACAGTCCGTGATCTGGCAAAACTTGTTAATTCAACACCCATCCAGGTTATCAAGGTATTAATGGCCAATGGGGTGATGGCCAATATCAATCAGCAAATTGATTTTGATACTGCTGCAGTTGTTCTGGCAGAGTTAGGTTACGAGGCCTCTCTTGAAGTCATAGAATCAGAAGAAAGCCTGACTGGTGAAGTCCCCCTCTGGCGCCGATTGATCGATAAGGAAGATCCCAAAAACCTCGTTGCGCGTCCCCCGGTGATCACAATTCTGGGGCATGTGGATCATGGAAAGACCACGCTCCTGGATGCAATCCGCCATACCAATGTTGCTGCTGGAGAATCCGGCGGAATTACCCAACATATCGGCGCTTATCAGATCATGCACAAAGGCAAGCTCGTCACTTTTCTGGATACTCCCGGTCACGCAGCATTTACTGCCATGCGTGCCCGTGGAGCCCAAGGCGCTGATATCGTCGTATTAGTAGTGGCAGCCAATGATGGTGTAATGCCTCAGACACGCGAAGCGATCGCGCATGCCCGCGCAGCCAGAGTACCCATCATAGTCGCCATGAACAAGATCGACCTTGATGATGCGAATCCGGATTTCGTTAAGCAGCAGCTGGCAGATGCCGGTTTGGTCTCGGATGAATGGGATGGCGATACCATTATCGTTCCAGTATCGGCGAAAAAGAAAACCGGAATTGATGATCTGGTCGAAGCAATCCTTTTAGTAGCCGATAATACAAAAATTCTTGCCAATCCCAACGGCACGGTAATTGGTACAGTCATTGAATCTGAAGTGGATAAAAATCGTGGTGTTATTGCGACATTGCTGGTCCAGAACGGGACTTTGAAATCTGGAGATGCGGTTGCTGTTGGTTTGGCAAGTGGAAATATTCGGGCAATGTTTGACTTCAAGGGAAACCAGATCGATCAAGCCGGACCGGCTACACCTGCACTGATCCTGGGCTTAAATGGCGTTCCAAAAGCGGGTGACCTCTTTCAGGTTTGTGAATCCGAAAGAGAAGCGCGCGCGATCATTCATGAAAGAAGACTAAAACTGGAAGAAAGAAAAGCCGCAAGGCCGATGACAACTCTCGAAGATCTTTTTGACCGGGTCAAAGCGGGTGAAATGGGAGAATTGAAATTGATCCTCAAAGCAGATGTTCAGGGATCGCTTGAACCCATTATTAATTCATTAAATGATATTAAGCAAACCGAGATCAAGGTAAATATTCTGCACGCTGAAGCTGGAACCATTACAGAAAACGATGTCATGCTTGCGGCAGCTTCGCAGGCAATTATCCTGGGATTCAATGTTACTGCCGAGGCTGCGGCGAAGCGCCTGGCAGAGACTGAAAAGATCTCTATCCGCACCTACGATATTATTTATCGGCTGCTTGAAGATGTTGAAAAAGCCCTCAAGGGCATGCTTGAACCTGAAATGAAAGAATCCATCATCGGCAAGGCCGATGTACTGCAAACTTTTAAGATCAACAAGGTTGGCACAATCGCCGGCTGCCGGGTTACCGAAGGTGAGATCCGCAGAAATGCCAAGGTGCGTGTTCTTCGCGGTGAAGAGGTGCTTTTTACCGGAGAACTGGCCTCTCTGAAACACGAAAAAGATAATGAAAAGGAAGTAAAAACCGGCTTTGAATGCGGATTAAGAGTAAAAGGATTCAATGATTTTGAGATTGGTGATAAAGTAGTCAGCTTCACTGTTGAGGAAGTTGCCAGGTAAGGGTAGGGAAATAATATGCCATCCAAATTAAGGCTTCAGAGGATATCTGACAGATTTAAGCAGGAGATTTCCGAAATGCTTGTCATGGGGCAGATAAATGATCCGCGTTTAAAGGATGTTTTTATCACAGATGTAAAAGTTGACAGAGAATTAAGTTTTGCCAATATTTTTGTCTCAGCCATTGGAGATGATGAGACATCCAAAAGCATACTTGAAGGCCTGGAACATGCCTCCGGATTCTTGCGAAGCACACTCGCCAAACGGATCGAACTGAGATCCTTCCCGCAGCTGCGTTTCTTTTGGGATCCAACCCCGGAGCGAGCGGAAAGAATAGAGCGGCTGATCGATAGCATTTCTGAGTCAAAACCAACTTCCGAGGATAAGGTTGAATAAATTGAATCAGGTCCATTATCAGATACGTGAAAAATTACGTATATCAAAAAGTCCATTGATCCTTTCACATATGCGCCCTGATGGCGATGCGATTGGATCAATCGTAGGATTAGGGTTGCTATTGAAAAAAGCAGGGAAGACACCCCATCTTGTTCTTGAAGACGGTCTTCCTGCGAAATATCGCTTTTTAAAAGGCAGTGAGATGATTTCCAAAAAGCTTCCAGATGCACATGACCTCATCCTGGTTCTGGACTGTTCTGATCTGCGACGAATGGGTGATTCAATTTCCGGACTTAGTGTTGATATCAATATTGACCACCATATAACAAACGAGAGTTTTGGTGAGATTAATTTGGTTCTACCGGAATATCCGGCAACATGTGCCATCCTGGCAAAGTATCTTCCCGATTGGGGGCATCCCCTTGACCTGGATTCTTCCAGTGCTTTTTTAATGGGAATAGTAACCGATACGATTGGTTTTAGAACTGGCAATGTCACACCTGCAACATTATGTCAGGCTGCTAAATTGATGGAATCTGGTGCCAATTTATCACAAATATATAATCAAGCCCTGGTTTCACAATCTTTTCCGGCAAGTCTAATCTGGGGGTTGGCTTTGAGCCGATTGGTTAGGGAAAATAAACTGATTTGGACAAAAATAACTTTGGAGGATAGGAAAAAAGCAGGGTACATCGGTCGTGATGATGCCGATTTGACGAATGTCTTATCAGCGATCGAAGGCAGTGATGTTTCCATCGTTTTTAATGAACAAAATCGTGGTAAAGTAAAGGTTAGCTGGCGATCAAATGCACCTTATGATGTATCGAAAATCGCGCAGCAATTTGGGGGAGGGGGGCATCCGCAAGCTTCAGGAGCTGAGATAAAAGACTCTATTGAAGAGGTGGAGAAAAAAGTAATTTCTCAAACAAAACAATATATGGAAGAATTATCTTCCCAGGGAGATCAAAAAAATGGATAATCAACGATATCCAACAAATAATACGACCTCCGGAGTTCTGGTAGTCGACAAGCCTATTGGCATGACTTCCCACCAGGTTGTGCAGGTTATTCGCCGGGGTACCAATATCAAAAGAGCTGGCCATACCGGTACTCTGGATCCCCGCGCTTCAGGTGTTTTGGTTGTGCTGGTTGGGCCGGCAGTTCGCTTGAGTGAGTATGTATCTGCTGAGGACAAGCGCTATCAAGCAACCATCAAACTAGGTGAGCGCACGGATACCTATGATGGTGACGGTGTGGTAACGCGTACATCAGAAGTAGATGTATCATGCGAACAATTCACTGAAGCATTATCCCATTTTGTGGGTGAGATCGAACAAACTCCACCGCCATATTCTGCCATAAAAATTAAAGGCCGGCATGCCTATGATATGGCACGTAATGGTGAAGAATTTGAAATGGAGTCGAGGATTATCAAGGTCCACAGCCTTGAGTTGGTAGAATGGAACAGTCCTGAAGCGGTTGTGGATGTTCATTGCTCATCTGGCACTTATGTCCGCTCACTGGCTCATGACCTTGGGGAAATGCTGGGATGCGGTGCTAATTTGATCGGCTTACGCAGAACCAAAAGCGGCAGGTTTACACTAAAAGACGCCAACCCTCTCAGTAAATTAACAGATGCATTTGAGAACAACTCCTGGTATCAATATTTGATTCCGGCTGCAGAAGCACTTTCGGATTGGGTGGCAGTAATACTAACAAATGAGGAAGTTGACCTTGTGCGCCACGGCCATCGCATTGCCCGAAATCAGGGTGATGAAAAAATGATCCGCGCCATAACCGAACAAGGTGAACTCGTTGCACTCATGGAGTTTGATAAGGAAAGCGGTGAATATCAGCCGAAAAAAGTCTTCTTTGCATAAATGGGTCCTGATTACACAGACATAAAATCAACGCGACAGGGAGCCTGGGTAACCATCGGTTCTTTCGATGGCGTCCACTTGGGCCATCAAAGGATCATAAAAACACTGACTGAAGGAGCAAAAGCAGAGAATTCTGCATCGGTGATTGTTACATTCTACCCGCATCCCGCTAAAGTTCTCAGACCTTTTCCAGATCCTTTTTACCTTTCCACCCCCGAAGAAAAAGATGCCATTTTTACAAACCTTGGATTAACCAGTGTTCTCACGTTAAAATTTTCACCTGCCCTTGCCAGCCTGACGTCTTTTGAATTCATGAGCATTCTATACCGTCAGCTAAGATTTTCCTGCTTGTTGATCGGTTATGATTTTCGGCTTGGAGCAAATCGCGAGGGTGATCTTAAAGAATTGCAGAAGATCGGTGACCGTCTTGGCTATTGTGTCAGGACAATTGAACCACTTCAATCAACATTACAGGTTGTTTCCTCTAGTTTGATCAGAAAGTTGATTTCTGAAGGCGGGATCACCAGTGCAAATGACCTGCTTGGGCGAGCATATTCGATCAGCGGGAATATTGTTCATGGAGATGGGCGAGGCAGGCATATAGGTATTCCTACAGCCAATATTGAACCCTGGAAGGAAAAATTGATCCCACAGGCAGGTATTTACGCCGCATTTGCACACCTCGAAGGTATCAGCTATCAAGCAGTGGTCAATATCGGCCGCCGACCGACCTTTTATGACCAACCTGGATATCAAACGATAGAAGTTCATCTTCTGGATTTTGATAAAGTAATTTATGGATCACATCTCAGATTGAGTTTTATAAAGCGAATCAGAGATGAGATGAAATTTAATTCCGCTGAAGAATTGATGAGACAGATCAGAAAAGACATATTGGATGCGAGGGAGGTGCTCGAAAATGCCACAGCCTAGAAAAATTTATCTGCTTGACCCCCGATTTTTGAGTCCGGAGACCATTGCGGTAGCATTTGCAAAAACATCCCGATCGCCTCAATCTTTTCGGGAAATTGCCCACGAGCTTTCTGATGAAAAATCAGCCGATTTTCATGAAAAATGGGTTGTGGGCTATGGCCACTCATCAGTCGCGGAACATGCGGTATTGCATATCGCCTTGGAGAATGTGTCAAGGCTCTCAGTGGAATGCATCGAATCGAATCGCCTGGCGTCATATACTGAAAAATCTTCGCGCTATCAGATTTGGGACCAAGAACATTTCTATGTTCCTGAGGAATTGGACGATATTCCACTGCGAGAGGAATATATCGTTCTGAATAAACACCTTTTTAGGAATTATCAATCCGCAATTGAAAAGGTGACCGATCACCTTAAAATTGAACAACCCTGTTTAGAAAATGAATCTGAGCGCGCTTTCATGCAGCGCGTCAGAACTTGCAGCGCGGATGTTTGCCGGTATTACCTGCCTGCAAGCGCTTTGGCAAATGTAGGCATGACTATCAATGCCAGGGCTTTGGAACATGCCATAGCCAAGCTGCTTTCCCACCCGCTTATCGAAGTCCAGAATATCGGAAAAGAAGTGAAATTTGAAGCTCAGAAGATCGTTCCAACACTGGTTAAATATGCCAATGAAAATGCATATATTAAAGAATCTTATTCCATTTTTAATTCATACAACAAAAGGGAAAAGTATTCCACGGTAGAGGGTGAAGATTGGTTTAAGTGCATCGATTGCGATGCAGATGGAGAAGAACGTATCCTGGCTGCCCTGCTGTTCCGGTATGGGAACAAGCCTTTTGAAGTTGTGAAGGGAGGATTAAATTCTCTGACACAAATTGAAAAAGAGAACATCGCTGCTGATTTATTTGAACGCCTTGGTGAACATGATATTCCTTTACGCGAATTGGAGCTCGCGTCGATTTCGTTTGATTTGATCCTGGATCAAGGCGCCTTTTTTGAACTCAAACGTCATCGCATGATGAGCCAATCGCCTCAGGATCTCAACTGCCAATTAGGTTATGCAGTCCCCTCACTTATCAAAGACAGCGGCATCGCCGAACTTTTTATTGCAGATATGAATTCGGTTAAAGAATTTTTCGAAAAGCTTTATAACTTTAATGCCAATATCGCTTCATACATAGTACCCAATGCCTTTAATCGAAGGGTCCTGCTGCATATGAATTTGCGCAGCGCTTACCATTTCATCAAACTGCGTTCCGCTCCCAACGCTCATTTTGCGATTCGCAGGGTTGCCCTGAAAATCGCAGATGCGATAAAGTTTAGATATCCCCTGTTTGCCAAATATTTCCAGCCAGAAACCGACGAGAGCTGGCAATCGATCTCTTCCGAATTTTTTGACCAGGTGGTGTGATCTTTTTCTGACAATTTAAGAATTGCTATAATGAATTGAACAAGGGAAGGATCAGATGAGCCGCTTTGAATATGTAATTAAGCGAAATGGGGCGAAAGTTCCTTTTACACCCCAGCGTATTGCGAATGCAATTTATCGCGCAGCTGTTGCAGTTGGAGGACGCGATCGTCAAACCGCTGAGAAATTGGGCGATCAGGTTGTTCAATACCTCGAAAATACTCTTCCTGAAGGACAAATCCCACATGTTGAACAAATCCAGGATGCTGTCGAAAAAATTCTAATTGAAAACGCACATGCCCGCGTTGCCAAGGCTTATATCCTTTACAGGGACGAACGCGCCAGATTGCGCGATCAGCGCGATAAAATCTCCTTCCGCACTTCTCAAAACATTCCTTGGGAAAAGATCTGGCAGGTGTTGGACTGGGCGGCGGCGCATGATCTGAATACAGTAGAAAAATATAATCAGCGTGTCATTAAAGGCGAGCTGGCTCAAATCACTTCTGAGAGCGAAATGTTCTATGAAGAAGATGTTAAGAACACAGCCCGGGAGATCGGTGCGCGGCGCGAAACCTTGAAGATCGTATTAATTTCGGGCCCCTCTTCTTCAGGAAAAACGACAACTACCATCAAGATTGGCCAACTGCTCAGACAGATGAACATCAACCTGGTGGCGCTGAACGTGGATAATTACTTCTTTGATCTTAATCAGCATCCTATTGATGAATTTGGCGATTATGATTATGAAACTCCCCAGGCTTTGGACCTGGAACTGATCAACAACCATCTCAGCCGCCTGATCGCCGGTGAGGAAGTGCTTATTCCATTCTATGATTTTAAAAACGGTCATCGACATGATAACCAGACACCCATGAAAATCGGTGAAAATGAGATCATTCTCATTGACAGTTTACACGGGCTTTATCCCCCGATGACTGGTGATATTGCTCCCGAGAAAAAATTTAAGCTCTATCTGGAACCTCTTATGCAAATGAAGAGTGTTTCCGGCCAGTATGTTCGCTGGACGGATATTCGCCTGATGCGCCGAATGCTGAGGGATGCAGCCTACAGAGCTTATGATCCAGAAAAAACACTTACGCATTGGCATTATGTACGCTCAAGTGAAATGCGGCATATCATTCCTAATATGATCCATGCTGATCAGATCATTAACAGCGCTATGCCTTATGAAATATCAATTTATAAATCTCGTTTATTTGATCAATTTAAGGTATGGGAATCAAAATTCAAGGAAGATGCACTGCGTGAAGATGCCTATGAAAGGGCAAAAAGAATTTTCAGCATGCTGACAGAATTCGTTACGCTTGATGATGATTCATTTGTTCCAGGCGATTCTGTCATACGTGAGTTTATTGGCGGCAGTTCATTGAGTTACCAGTGATGTAAAGCAGAGACCACAAATGCCATATGGAGTTATGCTTTATTTCGATGTTCACACAGAAAAAACCATTTACGATATCTGGCAGATACTGGCTGAGCAAAATCTTTCTTCTGGCATGTTAGACGCGGGGATAAGACCGCATATTACATTGGCAATTTATGAGGAGCTTGAATGCAAACCTTGTGAAAATGAACTATTAAAGATAACGAGCAAAACTTCTTCACTTTCAATTCAATTAACACATTTGGGATTATTCACCAATCCAGATCCGGTGATTTTTGCTGCTCCGCTTGCCACTAAGTCATTACTTGATTTTCATTCTGACCTACAAGTGAAGCTTGCCGATGATGGAAAGAATTCCTGGGATCTTTATAAACCTGGTAATTGGGTACCGCACTGTACCCTCGCAATGGGATATCAACTCCAACACCAGGCGGAAATTATCCGGTTATGTCAGGCTTTACCTTTCCCAATGCATGTACATGCTGTTCAAATGGGAGTTGTCAATTTTAAACCGGTAAAAAACCTTTTCAATTGTGATTTTTCAAAATTTTGAAGAGTATCAACCTAAGAATTTTGGATTTCAGATCGTTTTCTTTCCAACCTCGCTTCTGCAGCTTCTTTGATTCGCGGATGCATCACAAAATATTGTCGGCCTTTTACAGCTTCCTGAGGGATAGGTTTTAAAGACCCATCGCTTAAACCCCGGATTCCTTGCAACATCAATTTGACCATAATTGATTCCAATTCAGACCTGATATTATCAAAAGTCATGTCTGGAAAGAGGGTAATTTTTTCTGTTAATAAAATTGGACCTGTATCCACGCCTCTATCCATGAAGTGCAGGGTTGCCCCAAAACCTATACAATCGATTTTTTCTTCAGCTGCTGTCCACTCCACTACATCCATTCCTCGGTATTTAGGCAGGATGCCAGTATGGCAATTGAGTACGCCTAACCGGGGAATTTCCAACAAAGGCTTGCGCAAAAGACCGCCACCTGTAAAAATGATAATGTCAGGTTGGATCCTTTGCAGCAATTGCAGGCATTTGGGGTGGTTATATTCTTTGACCGAATGATAAGGGATTTTTAGAATCCTTGCCATCTTTGACAGAGTTTTATAACGTAAACCCTGCTGTTGTGCCAATACTGATAAATTCATTCCTTTGTCAGATGAAAATCTCTTATCGCCGATAATCAGTTTTTGGACTATCTTTCTAATCAATCGTCCGCCATCACGTGTAAATTCCGATCTCACACGTTGAGCATTCCAAATAGATCGAACAATAACAGCAGAAATTTCAATGTTTGTTTCCCTCGAAAGCTCATCAGCAATTAACCGGGCATACAGACTGTTATAAACAGGTGCGAGTAATACTGCTTTCATCAGCGCAGCAACTCCGCAGCGGTCTTTTCCTGCTCAGATAGAGCCAATAAATAATTTATCAATGGTTTTTTAGAAATTGCTGACCTTAATATCGGATAATACCAATCATTGAGCTTAAATGCCGCGTTCAAGAATCTCAAATCTTTATGCCTGTGTGCGGCGCGGCTTAACAGAATGGATATGCTCAATCCTTCACAAATCTTTTCCTCTTGTGTTAAATCCTGAGGAAATGCTTTAATAATCTTTTTTCGCTTGACTTCAACAATTTTTAAAATGGATTCCAGCGCACAAGTTCTGAAACCATTCAGTTCCATATCATTCTCATCAAGCCAATCCAGGTTTTTACCAGTTCCCCATGCGATGAATCCGTGATTGATTACTGCGTTGTTCTTAAGGCCATGAACCCATTGAGTAACACTTGATTTTTCTTTTTCATCGTTTTTTTTCTTTTGAGCGACTACAGACTTCTCACCTTTGATCCAATTCAGAATGGCTAAATTTGTTTTGAGTTCCATCCATTCAGCCTCAAATCCTTCGCCCCTTTCCTGCTCGTTGCCCAGATGATCATATTTTTTTAGAACGAACATTTTTATTTTTGAAGCCGAAAGATAATTTCCTTCCAGTATGTCTGCAATAAAGGATGGTTTTTGGTAATTTGGATTTAACATAAATGAACCTAATATATTTTGGCTTTGATGCTTACACCATCCAAACCAGTTAATCCTTCCCCACTGAGATAAATATTATTAATGCTCATCAATCCTGATGGGCATGAAATGATCCCATATTTAAAGACCTGAACAGGTTTCCAGAAATCTTTTTTGAATGCAAATACTTTTTCCCAATGAAAAGCATCCTTGCTTACAAGAACAGAACTCGCATTACTGCGAATCGCAGGCCCGCGCTCAATGGTGGTGAATGCCAGATGAATCCCTTCGATCGAGGTAGATCCATACCATGCTGATGCGTCCAGAGACTGGCCTACCTCAATTTCACCTGAACAACGCGCCATTCGGCAGGCATGGTTTTGTTCCAGATTTGAGTCAGTCAACCAGTTGATATGGTCCTTTGTAAAGAAAAGTTTTACAGCCCGCCAAACCTGGCTACCATCTCCAAATGCTGAAAAGGACTTGAAATTATCTGTGGTCCGCAGAATGTGGCATTCTCCCTTAAAATCCCCTACCGTAACCCAAAATGTTCGGTCTTGAAAAGGATCTGTGTAAACACCATGAACATGTCGAATAGCGCCGAACTCATGAGCAACCTCCCAATGCCCAAGGTCCCCAGACAGCCTCCAGATTCGAACAGGACGCCTGTCAGGATTCATGAAATATTCCCCAAAATAAATGTTGCCTTCTAAATCTTCAGTGATTGATCCATGAAGAACGCAATCGCCCCGAATTGAAAAAAGAGGGGAAAGATTTGTTCCCTCAACTGCATAAACCCACCCCGCCCGGATCCCCAATACCCTGCCTCTGCGGTTGACATATATATTGCATTTATCCGATCGCATTGCACGAGCGGTTGGTCTGGAAAAAGCAAAAAGGTCTCTGGGGTAAGAAAACGGAAAAACCGCGACCTTTTGCCAGTCACCATCTTTACGAGAAATAATTCTTCTTCCGCTTGAAGCCCAAACAACACCATCTCCATCAAGATGATGGATAATAGTTGCCTGCGGGATCATTTCAGTAATCTTTAATTCCATTTTTCCTTTTTTAGAAATTCATGCTGGTCTAATATTTTCGAAATCCATGTTTCTAAATCCAAGCCATTAAACGGTCTAATACGTCTCTCGTTTTCCCCGGGTCATCTGATAAAACCGCATCCACCTTTTTACGCAAGTAGTATTTTAACCTTGTGTCTGGAGTAGGATCTAATGGACAAACAAGCATACTCCTGCGATGGGCTGCAGCCGTATAACAGGGATTAAGGTAAAAAACAGGCCAAAATACACCGATCAGATCAACCGGTTTATCTGGCGTATAGTGAGTCATGCTGATCCAGCCAATGGGCATTGCAGGGATAATATTTTTAAGCATCAGAAGACGCGGCAAACTAAAAGAAAGTGCAATAGTTCGCTCAAGGACATTATTTTCCCTTAATATTGAACCCAACTTTTTACAGATATCTGGTTCAAGGAAGCGGTCAGTCTTTAATTCCAATGCCAGAGCTTTTTTTTCGGGTAAGATCCTTAGTGTCTCAAGCAAAGAAGGGATTTGATATTCGGTAAGATATGATTGCGTATTAAGAATCCGAAAGGTCTTTAAGTCGTTCAATGAAAAATCTTTTACCTTGCCCAGCCCGTTAGTTGTTCGGTCTACGGTAGCATCATGTATGCAAATGAATTCGCCATCCAAGCTGAGATGCAGGTCGGTTTCCAATATATCCGCCCCATCGGAAAATGCCTGTTTGAATGCAGCAATTGTGTTTTCAGGAAAAAGAACACGGTTACCGCGATGTGCCATCAATAGCGGCCTCGGTTTCTTTTCCAAAAGATTTCTGAAGAACGAAGAAGGTTCGAGCATCATTTTATTCTAACATCCCTCTTGGATGAGATTTTGTCATTTCTTGTATACTGTTAAATAAATGGCCAGGAATGAGCTTACTTATTTGCCTGCCTTCGATGGGTTCTATCAGCCACCACTTGGGCGTTTTCTTCCTGCTTTACCCAGAGGGGTGATTTCACAGTGGCTTGAGGAAAACACAAAGCCCGGTGATTTGATTCTGGATCCACTCGGCGCAAATCCGTTATCTGCTATCGAAGCAGCGTATGCATCCAGACGGGTACTGTTTGCACGCAACAACCCGATCCTCTGGTTGCTGCTGGAGGCCTTTGCTTCCTCTCCATCAGAGGCTGTTCTACGGTTGCTTGTAAACAAATTGCTCTTATCCCGCCACCTGGACGAGACACTTGATCAACATCTACAATCCATTTACCAAACCGCCTGTAACCTTTGTGGCAATAGAATACAACCAGCAGGTTATATCTGGGAGAGCAAGGGTGAGATCCCAATCGCAAAAGTTTATACCTGTCCTCATTGTGGTGATTCAGGTGAAAAACCAGTAACAGAATCAGACATTTACAATTTACAGCGATTGGGTAAGATTGGGCTTCATCGTACGCGCGCTTTTCAGAGGGTAATGCAGGGGGGAAACTATGAAAAAGAAAGCATCGAAACAGCCCTTGACTGTTATCTGCCCCGCGCGATTTATGTATCCATGCTTCTTGTCAACCGGTTGGAAGGACTCGTTTTGGAAAAGCCTGAACGCAAGCTGCTTCAGGCAATCCTGGTCTCTGTTTTTGATGAAGCTACATCTTTATGGCATTGGCCCGAAAAAAACCAGAGGTACCTTCAATTAACCCTTCCGTCACGATTCATAGAAAAGAATCTGTGGGCATGCCTGGATACCGCGCCCACCCTCTGGAAGCAGGAAGGCAGGTCAGTTCCACTCAGCTATTGGCCTTCACTTCCACCATCCGAGGGGGGAATTTGCTTATATCAACGTCAGATTGCTGATCAAAAAAGTCTGCTGGAATGTGAAGAACCTGCTGCGCTGGTAACTGTAATTCCACGCCCCAATCAGGCTTTCTGGACACTTTCAGCTTTATGGTCTGGATGGCTTTGGGGAAGTAAGGGCGCAACATCTATGCGCAGTGCACTCTCGAGACGACGCTATGATTGGGATTGGTTCGCTCAAGCTATTCATGCTACCTTTCAATCAATCACCACAAAAGTAAGCCGGAATACTCAAGTCTTCGGGCTTTTCCCGCAATCTACTCCGAATTTTTACCTTGGTCTACTCACAGGAATGCACAATGCCGGATTTAAATCTATTGGCGCAGCAGCCCGCATTGCCGATGATCTCATCCAATGTCATTGGATTCCAAAAACTTACCCTCATTTCGATAGTGATTTCAACTTAAGATCTGCGATCGCTGATTTTTTAATAGATCGCGGGGAACCTGCCAACTATCAGGAAATAATTACGAATTGCCTGACTGAGTTAGGTATTTCCGGGGATCTGCCCAAACCGGTCAGCATGATGAATGATTCACTTTTCAGCAAAATCCAGAATGAGATCACAACCATTCTCAATGATGAACAATTTGTTAAATCCATAAACAGCAGTCAGGTTGGAGGGAGCCAATGGTGGTTATGCGATACCAGCCAGGCACAGGTTCCGCTTTCTGAAAGAATTGAGCAATACATTAGAAGTATTCTGATTAAAGGTGCCCCTGTCGAAAAACGGAAAATGGAGAAGCAGGTTTGTGAGCAATTTCTCGGGAGCAGAACTCCGCCTGCTGAACTCATCCAAATATGTCTGGAATCTTATGCAGACCCGATATTCAAAGCTGTCCACCACTACCTGATACTTCCGGATGAGAACTTAAATAAAAGAAGTCTTGAACTGATTGAAATGCGTTCATTAATTTCTATGTGTGCAGAAAAACTTGGGATTCGAGAGGAATTATCCGAAGAATCTATTACCTGGAAAACAAATGAAAACCTTACTCTTTATCGTTACTTTTTTACAGACTCATGCTCAATCATTAAATTCATTCAGGAGACACCAGACGAAGAAGAGGTGAATAATGTGATCCTGTTTCCGGGAAGCCGGTCACGATTGCTGGTTTACCGCTTGAATCATGATCCACGCCTTGAAGCTGCGGCAAATCTAAGCTGGTCTTTTGTTAAATTTCGTACTTTACGCCGCCTGGCTCAGCATGACAACCTGACTTTAAACCTGTGGAAAGAATTGCTGATCAGCGATCCTCCCTTATGGAATCCGCCAATCCAATTTCAATTATTATAAAAAAAAGGCGCGGAATTGATTCCGCGTCTTTGGTTAATCTACAAGTTGAGCAATAAATGGCACTTTCTCTTTAACCAGCTCTTCGATCTGTTTTGGAGATTCGAGTTCCAACGCCTGTTCAGCCACCGATTTCATTTCACCAGCATCCAGGCCGCGCAGGATCTGCTTGACCAGCGGCACCATCGGGGGATTCATGCTGAACTCATCCAACCCAAGACCCAAAAGTATTGGCGCTGCCAGGGGTTCTCCGGCAAGTTCTCCGCACATGCCAACCCATTTTCCTTCGGCATGCGCCGCTTTAATCACATCCCTGATCAGGCGGAGTACGGCGGGGAAAAACGCATTGGAAAGTTGAGATACTTTTGGATTGGTCCGGTCAGCCGCCATTGTATACTGACTTAAATCGTTGGTACCGATGGAAAAGAAATCAACTTCTTTTGCCAACTGGTCAGCAACCAGAGCCGCTGATGGAATTTCCACCATGATGCCAACCTCAATTTTTTTGGCGAAGGGTATTCCTTCCGATTTTAATTCGCCGATACATTCGTTCAAAATTTTACGGGCATCGCGGACCTCCTGGGCTGTTGCCACCATTGGAAACATCATTTTCAGATTGTTGCCCACTCCTGCCCGAAGCGCAGCACGTAACTGAGGTTTAAAGATATCCGGACGCACCAGGCACAGACGCAGAGCACGCTGCCCCAGGAATGAATTGGATTCAGCCGCAAGACCGAGATAGGAAATTTCCTTATCTCCACCCACATCGAGCGTTCGCAAGACAACAGGCAGTTTGCCAAATACATCCAAAATTGCCTTGTACGCTTGATATTGCTCTTCTTCACTTGGAACTGAGGTACGTTCAAGATAAAGGAATTCTGTGCGAAGGAGGCCTACCCCCTCTGCTCCATTTTCGATAGAATGACGGGCGCCTTCCACATTTCCAATATTCGATACAACTTCCAGCCTGATGCCATCTTTGGTGATGGCGGGCTCATGTGTGTGTTTCATGGCTGCATCATGAATATTTTGCGCCGTTTCAATTTTTTCCCTGTAACGCGATACTGTATCATCATCAGGATCAATCAAAGCTTCTGCATGTGTACCATCCAGAATAATCCGTGTGCCCTTACTGACCTTCATGATTTCAGGGCCCACACCGGATACTGCAGGAATTCCCAATCCGCGAGCCAGGATAGCTGTATGTGAGGTGGCAGAGCCGCGCACAGTGCAGAAGCCCAGAACCAGTGATTTATCAAGCATTACCGTATCTGAAGGAGTCAGATCATCTGCGGTTATCACAGAGGGTTCCTTAAGATCGGCTGTGGGTGTTTCAGCTACCCCTAAAAGAATCCGTAAAACACGGTTGCCAACATCCATGATGTCTGTCGCGCGCGCCTTAAAATATTCATCTTGCATGGCAGCCATCATGTCAGAAAAAGACTGCGCAGTTGTCATCATCGCATATTCCGCGCAAGTTGATTCTTTTTCGATTTTTGTTCTTACTTCTTTCAGTAATTCCGGATCTTCCAGGATCATACGGTGAGCTTGAAAGATCTCCGCATCTGCTTTGCTTGCTTCGCCAAGTGCTTTTTGGTAGATCAGCGAAATTTGATCTTTGGCTTTGGCCATAGCTGCATCAAGGCGTTCAATTTCAGCCTTAGTGTTATCTACACAAAATGATTCAACTATGAGTTCTTGTCTGATAAAAGGAAAAACCGGACCGATGCATATCCCGCGTGAAGCTGAAATGCCGGTGAGGCGATTCATCATTCCTCTCCGAAATTATTCTTGACCAGTGAAACCAGTGCTTCAACAGCGGGTTCTTCGTCTTCTCCCTCTGCGCGTATGGTGATTGCCATGCCTTGAAAAACACCCAGTGTCAGCACACCAAGGATCGATTTGGCGTTAGCCTCGCGTGTTTCATTAGTTTCAGGATCCAGACAGGTTACTTTGATATCCGAAACATGTTTGGATGCTTCCTGAACAAAAACAGATGCCGGACGAGCATGCAGCCCTACCTTATTATTGACAACAATCTTAGTTTCTTTCATTTAAACTCTCCTGATAAGGTTTATTAATGATAGGTTTATCGCTAAAAAAATCAGAATAATTAAAAATAATTCCGCAACACCTTGCGGAATAGAATTTTATCACGCAATAATTTTGTACAGAAGTACAAATAAATTAAGGTTCCGTTGTAGAAGTTTCGGTCGGTACGGGTGTATTACTGGGAATACTTGTTTCAGTCGGAATCTCGATTATTGATGTTTCAGTGGGCAAGGTCGTCATGGTTGGTTCTGGAGTCATAGTCATTGTTGGTTCAGGTTGAGGTGTCTGCGTTGGTACTTTTAAATTTATTTGGATGCGTTTCTCAGCTGTTGTTTCCCTGGTACTCGTCATTACAATGCGCAATGTCACCCTTGCTGAACTTGCCTGATAGACATCCCATGTGATCAGTTTTTCCGGTTCCTTTTCCTGTTTATCACTTTTATAAAGCGTATGCCATTTTGAAGGATTATTGCCAACGCCATACTGCAATTTGAAGCTTTTAAAATTATCTGTCGCCTTTACTACCGCGTAAATATCTAGTGGTGATGTATTAATGGTCGTTCCATCATTAAGGCCTACAAAAACGATGGTTGGCCGGGGATCATCCGATTTGCATTCTCTCGTTGGAGTAAAAATGACCGGATCGGAAAAGCCCGTGCTTTCAGCCCATGAGCGGCCAGCTTCTTCTTCGCTGATCCATTTTTTCGCCCATTTATCCGTGACATTCAAAGTCAGTTTTTCTTCGGTAAATTCGGAACATGCAGAACCCGCTCGCAGGTTGGTCCATGTATCTACAGCGATCTCACGCCACAGGTCCTCTTTTTCAGGTAAAGGCGGTTGCCCTTTTGCGAATATTTCTGATGTCTGGTTTGAACAGCGATCAGAAGGAACAGTACCGGATTCTTTACAAATAACGATCTCCTCAATACCTTCAGGCCTTTTAAAACCTGTTGGATTTCCTCCCATAGTGCGATTAATTTCCCACTGCATGACATCTGCCCATAGCGGTGCAGCTCCTGTCACACCGCTGACGTTTTTCATGGGCGTGTAATCTGCATTGCCGATCCAAACCCCGATGGCAATATCAGGTGTATAACCCAATGTCCAATTATCCCTAAAATTGTTTGTGGTTCCTGTTTTTACCGCTGCCTGAAAGGGGAGATTGAGGACAGAATCTCTGCCGAACGCAGGAGAACGTGCATTATTATCCGAAAGAATATCACTGATCAAATATGCATGCTCAGAACGTATCACCTGTTCTCCGGCTACAGATTCATGCTCATAAACCAGTTTGCCAAAATGGTCCACGATTTTTGTGATTGAGAAGGGTGTCTGTTTAACACCGCTATTCGCATAAATTGAATAAGCGCCTGTCATTTCTAGCAGGGAAACATCTCCTCCGCCAAGGGTTAGACTTAAACCGTAATCATCCCGATTTAAAGTTGTTATTCCCATCCGCTCCGCAAAGGAGATAAAGCCGTCTTTATCGGAAGTCTCAGGCTTATCATAAATACCGATAAAATCCAGGACTTTGACTGCCGGCACATTGTATGAACTGGCGAGGGCAATACGCGCACGAACCGGGCCATGAAATTTACCATCATAGTTGACCGGTTCATAAGGTTCGCGATTGTCATCCGGATTCCCTGACGGCGGAAATTCACTTGGCACATCCCAGATCACCGTCGCAGGTGTCCACCCCTTTTCAAATGCTGCTGTATAAGTCAACGGTTTGATGGATGAGCCTGGTTGACGAGGCGAGACTGCCATATTGACCTGTCCGGAAATGGCTTCATTATTGAAATCAGCACTGCCGACCATTGCCAGGATCTCTCCAGTCGCCGGACGAATCGCAACCAGAGCTCCATCAGATGCCTCATTTTCCGCCAATATTTCAACCTGATTTTTCACAGCATTCTGGGCATAGTTTTGAAGATCTGGATCCAATGTTGTATATACCTTGAAGCCAGAACGGTAAATCGTCTGGGGATCATACTGCGCTTCAAGCTGCATTCGGATAAAATTGACCCAGTGAGGGAAAGGCATATTTATCGGGCGCTGGGCAAAGGGGAATTTCTCAATTTCCTGAACTGCAGCCACAGCTTCATCCAAGCTAATGCAGATCGGCACATCCAATTTATTGATCTTGATGCAGTTTCTTTCCTTGCTCAATTGATACATTAAGTTGACAACATCCTGATGCCTGAGCAACGCACTCTCATGATTTGAAAATACATCGTAGACCGCGGGTGACTGGGGAAGTCCAGCCAAAAAAGAAGCTTGAGCGAGGTTTAATTGATCCGCGCTGGTATTAAAATAAGTTTCAGCTGCTGCTTCTATGCCATATGCGATATTGCCGTAATAGATCTCATTAAGATATAACTCCAAGATCTCATCTTTACTGTACTTGCGTGTAATCTCAGCCGCCAATACAATCTCGCGCGTTTTACGCTGCGTGGTTACCTGATTGCGTTCTTCAGGAGATAACAGCAAGCTGCGGGCTAATTGCTGTGTGATCGTAGAAGCCCCTGACACGACATGACCTGTTGTATAGTTCTGCCAGAATGCGCGCATGATGCCCCAGATATCAAATCCGGGATTCGTGTAAAAATCCTTATCTTCAGTGGCGATGGTTGCCGCGATAACATACGGAGAAATATTATCCAGGGGGATAAAGGTTCTCCTGCCTGCATTAGGATCCAGGATCTCATAAATGAGGTTGCCATTTCGATCATAGATGCGAGTAGTTTCGAACTGTGAAGCATATTGCCTCAGGTCATCAACACTTGGTAAACCAGCAGCTATTCGAAAATATTGGATTATTATGAACGAAGTTATGAGTATTCCAATGATTATTAAAACGAGAATTGATCCCAATAATCCATAAAGCAGGCATGATTTTGAATTCTTGCCAAAACGGGCATTCAATCCTGATTTTTCACCGTTATTGGGCGGCTGATTGCCATTATTACCGAAATTTCGTTTTGTTCCTTTTTTCCTAATAATCCGCCGGAATGTTTCTTTAATGGATTGAAATTGTTCTTTAATTACTTCAGAGGTGCTTTGTCTGGTTTTAAAAACTTTTTCAGCTCTTCTATCATTGTTTATGTCAGATGCAAAATCTGGGGTTTTGAAATTTGATACCCGTATCGGAGAAGTATCTTCAAGCATTTTGGCGCTCACTTTTTCAGGTTTTGTTAAATCGCTCAAGGATTCAACCGCCTGTTCATTTTTTGTATCATCAAGCAGGCGCTTTAGTCGTTCACCCACAGTCTCCTGTTCTTCTTTATCTGCTTTACGTTGGTTTTTTTCCAACATGCTTATTCCTCATTAAACTCTTCAACCTGGTAAACAAAAACATCGAGTTTCTTTTTCTGCCATAATTCAGACTGAGCGCCCATTTTTACGCAAAGGTGCGATAAAAAATTACTGATATCCGGGATCTGCCCCCATACCTGGGGAAGAAATGTCGCTCGGCGTGATCCGTCCCGAATAAGAACACCATCAATCCCCGGACGCATTTTTTTTATAAGGTCATGATTATCTTTATAATCCAACCTGGATAATGGAGACAAGCGGGAGATTTCAATCTTTAATAAATCAATCTCACCATAAGTGACTGGTGGAAAACGAAAATCCTCCAGTGCCGCAGCAATGGCATGCTCCCGCACATCCAGAACCAACGGTTGATAGGCTTCCAAAGCGCCAATACAACCGCGTAATTTTCCCATCTTTGTTAAGGTAACAAAAGAAGCTCCGTCAGCTTTTAATTCATCAGAGAAAGCGCTCAAGTCAATTTTTTCTGGTTGGCAACCATTTACTGCAGAACGAATAGCTGACCTGGCAACTTTCAATAATTCAATCTTATCCTTATCTGTCAGTTTATGAGACATGGGTCAATTCCAAGGTGTCTTTTTGGATTAATATTTCCACGATACAGTTATAATCTTAAAAATCATGAAGATTTTTGAAATTATACATTTCTTTGTTTAAAAAAGGCATTACGATATTAATCGGAAAAATATGGAAGAAACAAATACAAATCCATCCGAAGAGCTGCCGGAATCCGAAGCAGCCCCAGACAAAAGTGCCGAAAAAAAACCTTCCCCATATACTGTGATGAATGGTTTTCAATCGGTTCTGAGCATCGCTATCGTGATGGCCACCCTGCTGACGCTTTGGAATCCCCGTAAACTACTCAGCACGCCCAATCTAAATGCCTTGTTAAAAGCAGAGGCATTACAGCCACAGAATACAGGTTCGCAATCAGAAGTTACCACTAATGACATCGGCTTGCTTGTCGGTCACTGGCAGGATAATCCCGGAGAAGTATGTTCGGATGGCTTGATCGAAGCGGATGTTAATCAAGCTTTAGCCAACCGCGTCTCGCAAACGCTTACCGACATGGGGTATGAGATTGATGTTTTTCCGGAATATGACCTGTCCTTCCTGAATTATAAAAGTGCTGTTTTTGTGGCAATTTATTCCGGTTCGTGTTCCGATAGCCCTCTGCCGCCCAGTGGTTTTAAAGTCGCCACCAGTTTGACCTCTCAACTCCCCGAACAGGTCAACCAGCTGGCTGTATGCCTTGCCGAGGAGTATCAAAAATCTACCGGACTTTCTTTTTCCTATGAGATACTTAATCCTGATCATCCGTCGTTTCATATCTTTAGAGATATTCACCCCGAGACTCCTGCCGTCCTCATTGAAGTAGGTTCATTAAAAACAGACCGAAGCCTCCTGGTCAATCAGACTGGAAAAGTTGCAGATGGAATCGTGGCCGGTATTATGTGCTACTTAAACGGTCAGCCTGGGACAGAAAAATGAAAACCAAAGATAAGTCCATCAAATTCATACTTCTGGATTTTTTGGGGATGCTGGAAGGAATAATCCCTAATGTCGGTTTTAGCTTCCCTGTTGTTGCCTTGATCCTTTTGGGTTTTTTTACTAATATGGCATACACGCCGATTGCAGAATCCTCCGCTAATTTGGATGGATCATATCCGGATTTTTATAATATACTTCCAACTCCAACCCCGGCTGGCTCTTTGGAAGGCAAAAAAATCGCATTGCTACCATCCCCATCAGAAAAAGAAGAATCGCAATCTGAAAAATCCGATCTGGATTATGCCGCATATCGATATCACTCATGGGATATCCCTGGTGAGATCTCCGCCGGAAATGATTTTTGGATTGATATTGACCTGACAAATCAGATGTTATTTGCATATAAGGATAATCAGATCATTAATGGTTTTAAAGTTTCCACTGGTACCAGCAGCCATAAAACAGTTACAGGCACTTTTAAAATCTTTTCCAAGTACCCGGCCATCACGATGACAGGTCCCGGTTATGATCTGAAGGGTGTACCTTATTCAATGTTCTTTTATAAAGGATATGCGATCCATGGAACTTACTGGCATGATAATTTTGGCACCCCCATGAGCCATGGGTGTGTTAATATGAATACAGATGATGCCGCCTGGATCTATGATAACGCTCCTGTTGGAACATATATAATAGTACATTATTAATAATGGCTACTATTATTCTCAAAGACCTTTCACGGCGTGATTTCATAAAATTTTCAGCGATAGCAACATTGGGTTTCGGCATAGATTTTCGAATTTTCAATGGATATTCCTCAATATCCAAATTGGTGCAATCAAACTCCGATTTGCTTGGCAGAGTGTTCAAAGATGGAACCGCGTCATTCAAAGATCCTGCTTACTCATCGGAACAATCAACCCTTCATAAATACAATGACGTACTCAACCTGGAAGATGCCATTATCAGAAAAAACGAGAGCGATGTACGCGAGTTGTGGTATCGCCTGGACGATGGGAGTTTCATAAATTCTCATGATATCCAACCTGTAAAAAATCAACTCAATGCGCCACAAAGCGAGATACCCACGAGTGGTTTGTTAGCCGAAGTGACTGTGCCATTCACAGATGCCTGGAACAATTCCAGCAACGGGAAAAAATCTAACCAGATCTTTTTTTATGGAAGCACGCATTGGATTTACGGTTTAGGTCAAGATGAACAAAAGAATTTCTATTACCTGGTCAAAGAAGACCGTTGGAATTATTCCTATTATGTTAATGCAACCCACATGCGCATTCTTCAAGATGAAGAATTGCTTCCAATTTCTGAACCTGTTCCACTGGATAAGAAACGCATCCTGATCGATCTACAACTGCAGGTGATGACCGCTTATGAAAAAAATGAGCCGGTTTTCATGTCGGAATTGTCGTCCGGGCAGTTAAAGGGCGAAGTGGATTTTACAACCCCAACAGGAGAATATTTTATTAATTACAAGCGCCCTTCACGCCATATGGCTCATTCAGATCGTACAGGCGCTAATGGAGATGAACTTTACGGTGTACCGTGGGTTTCTTATTTTACTGATACAGGCATTGCATTCCATGGGACATATTGGCATAATAATTTCACTCGCCCACGCAGTCATGGGTGTATCAACCTGCCAATATCTGCTGCCCAATGGATTTATCGCTGGACACAGCCGGCAGTTCCACCACGCGAACAGAAATACGTTTCCCGCTTTGGAACCAAGGTTGAAATTATCTAAACTTCATAGAAATTTTTAATAACCAAAATTCACTTCCTCTTTTAAAATTGAATTAAGGTGAAAAATGACAGGTAAAGCAGTTTTTGAAGGCTTGGTTTTCGATGAAAATGACAACGTTTTGGAAACAACCTTCGTTGGCGGCGAGCCCTGCTATGTGATCAATGATGCAGGATTTATGCGCCATATTCCTGCACAGCAGGTAGATTCTCAGGTGCTCGATGTAATGCGTACACAAATTACTGAAAACAAGGATGTTATCAGCGAGCAGACTGCAAAAATGATCGGTCAGGATGACATTTTTACGCATGCTATCATTAACCATCAGTTGGATAATATCGATGATCAGCTGAATCATTTGATGGAAAATGGTTTGCCGGAAAGTGGTCGAACTTACCTCGGGATGCTTGGTTTTAAAATAGTGGTCAATTATCACGGCGAAGTAGTAAGGGTTGACCAGCCTGCAGCCCAGATGGGCGAAGAGGAATAAATCTGTTTAAATAAGAATGTGAGGAAAAATGGCAACCTCAGGAAACAGCATAGATGTAAATGAAATTGATTTTGAATATGAAGTAATTACCTATTCGAAGAATATACCTGTACTGGTTGATTTTTGGGCGGAATGGTGCCAACCATGCAAGTCCCTCAGCCCAATTTTAGAAAGGCTTGTTGGAGAAGCGAAAGGCACTTTGCGTTTGGCGAAGGTTGATGTTGACAAGAATCCAAATCTCGCAAGGCAATTCAATGTTCGCAGTATCCCAACTGTCAAGGCATTTATTGATGGTCAAGTTGCAGGTGAATTTGCGGGCGCACAACCAGAAGGACGCGTGCGCGAGTTCATCAGTAAGCTCACCCCACCCAGCCCTGTTGACTTGGATATTGAGAAAGGCCAGGGTATGCTGCTTTCGCATCACTGGAGCGATGCTGAAATAAATCTTCGCAACGCGTTAAGCCAGAAACCGGAATCAGCTGCAGCAAGATTAGGTCTTGCCAAAGCCCTGCTCGCCCAGAACAATCCAGTGGAAGCGTTGGGTTTATTGACAGGCTTTCCGGAAAGCCGTGAGCTGCATACCGCAGAGTTAATAAAACCACTGGCTTTGGCTTTACAGAACCTGAACAATAACAACCTTCCTGAGGAATCGGATCTTGACGCAATTTTCCGCAACAGCATCCATCTGGCAAGCCAGGGAAAATTTCCGCTGGCTCTGGACGGATTGTTGGATATTATCCGCCAGGATAAGCAATACCACAATAAACTTCCCAGAGATGTCATTCTTGGAATACTGGAACTGATGGGAAACGAAGATCCGCAAACTCGCGAATACCGGTCTGAGTTGGCATCTGCGCTTTTTTAATGAATTGTTGTTTTTTCAGCCTGTTATTTTCTTGAGATATTGATTGACTCAATGTTGCTCGGTGTTTTTAGATAGATATTGGGTATGATTTTACTGATTTTCTTGATAAGAGAATATGTTGATAGTGGTTTTTATGGAATTGTCCGTTCGTGGAAACAAATCCACTTATTATTTCGGTTTTCCCGTACATAGAAACAAGTAAATTAGAAAAACCTCCAGTATCATATGACGGCTCAGCTCTATGTCCTACTGATTTTGATACAAAAAGAAAAAGCCTTCTCTGGAGCAAGCATGGCAAAAAAGTCATAAAACAAAGGTTTCCGAGGTCCCGCACCTTTTTGATGCGTGCTTGGAGAATCTTTTTTGTTTACTAGACAATCATGTCCCCCGATATGAGTATTGCACTGCCAATTATTGGTGCTGACAAAAGCACAAACTATTCAAACTTACTGATTTATATTTTTTTTAAACAATTTTGAACATATTCTATAGGCACATCCATTCTTATGGCGGTCTCTTCTTCAGTCATACCGCTCTTAATAAATCGCTTAACAACCATCGTTATTTCCTCTGCAACTTCTATAATATGTTTATCCACATCATAAAACCTGACAACACGCTGGCCCCAATCATGTACTAACGGTTCATGAATGTAGGAAATATCAAATTTTTTTAAGTGCTCTAAAAATGCGTCCATATTACTTTCTTCAAAATAGAGTTCATAAGCATTATTCTGCAAATTCACTTGTTCTTTTCTAATAAAACCTTTCCAGGTATCAAGAGTCTGCAAAAATATGCCTTCTTCCAACATAACATTGGCTCCAAAATCAGCCATTATCTTCAATCCCAGAACATTCTTATAAAATTCTTTGCTCTTATCCATATCCGAAACAGCAATTAAAGTACCTGAATATTTCATTAGTATCCCTTTCAAATACTGATTTCATGCTATGCATACTTACCCTTGTGGACGTAGCAACCTGCTTGAGTTGCCTGTTTTATGACTATCAGTATATTACTCTACACGCAAGGCACACCTTTGACCAAGTAGTCAATTTGTATATCACTAGAAATCACTGTATTTTCAACTTTGCGCACACGACATCATTATCACGCACTCAACATGGCTCGAGTGCACATTATTGATGTATATATTCTTGGAAAAGGTCAAACTATAATAAGTGTTCTTACAGTCTCAAAATTTAATAAATTTCAAATCAATTAATATTCCGTCAACTGATTGAAAAATTCTCTTCTGTAATTCTACTCTGATATTTAAGACTCCTCTATTTCCATTTCTACTATTTTATAAATCATCTGCTTCGGGTATCTTCCCTGAACTGTTTTCTTGAAGGATTTCCCTCAACTCTCCATACTTTACTGTGCTTAATATCATATACTACCGACCATACAGTATCTGCAATTCCCTTCCGATCATATTGACACATGAATCCATATTCCCCCGATAGAATGGATTTAGCATAATCAACCGAATAATTGCCTTTATTATTTTTCAATGCCTTATATGCTGTTTGATAACGCTCATCTGACCTCCAGTCATCAATATCCCCGTTACGCCAGCATTGCATTTGGATGGAATTGAAATTATTGGCTGTTGCAACAAAGTGTTCACCAGGTTCAGGCTCTATGACAACAATATTTTCAGGGTTGCATTCAACAACTGCAATATCACCTTTCTTGTCTGCCAATGTTATTGTCTGTGCAGAGGCTATGGGAAGCCGATACAATTCCTCCACTGATTCTTTTGTAGTGCTACATTTTTCCAGTATATATCTTACAAGCATACCTGCATTTAGTCCTGGTTTTCTAATCCTTGGATATACAAATGTAAGCCCTGCCGCCAGACCATGTTCGTTTATTCCATCCTCCATCTGCACGTAGGCTGTGGAATTAGCATTGAAAGAATTGCATCCAGACAAACAATAAATACAATTCATATACAACTTTTCAAGGCTTTTCAAAAAATCACTGTTCCTGCCGAAAATAATAGCATTCGCAGTGCTGATTGCAAAAACTGTGCATCTGTTGTCAAGTTCGAAACAATACAAACTAAACAAAATCGACTGAAGCAAATTCTCAGGTACATTATTGCCGACTGCAATACCCCTTATTTCATCAAGCACCTCTGGAAAGTATCTCTGGTATTCATCCAAGCACTTTTCAGCAAATACCGACCTTTCTGCAGTAAGTTCAAATGTTGGGCTGAAATCAAGTTTGATCCCTTTGTTAAATAACAGCCGCCCCCATTTCAGGCCTGCTTCATAATGTGTTCCTTTAAATCTTGCATGATACATTTATTTATTCCTCTCCTATGGAATTTGTAAAAGTATTCAATTCCTAAAAAAAGGTTAATTCAATAAAAATTTATTGTCAAGAAGGTGCAAAAATCCTTTTTTTACTTTCCTTTTTATAATCATGCTAAAGCTTATTATGGGAATTTCGCAGTAAAAAAAAATCTTTTCTTGACATCAATACGATCGTCTCAATATGACCGGAGCAATCCCAAATGATGTCTTAACTCAAAATTTAATACCATGCGTTCAAGGAAACTGGTCAACCAGTTTTTATGGAATTGATTTTGCTCATTGTATTACCATCATCCTTCTATTCTGTGGTTCAAGCTTCATTTATTTGATGAACCAATTTCAAGTAGAAACCCTTCCAGGTCAGAGACATAACATGTACGTTGACCCCATGGCTCGGTAGTAGCCTCAAAACAGGGAATTCATTCGATGTGTAACCACTCTGCTTATATACATCCCCAATATATTCTGAAGTATTCTCAGGAATGATCCAATTGATTCAAATTCGCCCCAAGTATCAATCCCAAAATGTAATACATCAAATTCTGCTATAGTTTTGCAATCGGATCTTTAATATGCAGATCAGTCTTTATCGTCTTTGCCAGGCATAATACCAGCCATATCTTTATCGGTTCCTTTATGCCAAGAAATTTTTCCACACCTGAAGTGTCATCGTTAAGCCAATTGCATAGTTTTTTGAATTCGATGTTCAAGAACGAATAGATTTCAACATTACAGGTGCCACAACCGTCAAATTCCTTTGCTGGTTCCATTTTACCTATGGCTTTGATCACATTATGAATATTCTCTGGAAAAGCATAATTACAGATATCTGTTGCTTCAATCTGATATTCAAGTTCGTATAGCTCCCCTCCACTGCGATAAGGCTCCACAGATTCCCACATCAGTCTTGAAATTAACATGTGTACGAGTTTATCTTTCTTCTCATTTTTCCTGCCAAGCCATGAGTTGATCTTTTCTTTCAACTCAATAAATTCTAGCCCGAACGTTTCCTCTTGACTATTCTCAACTAGTCCAATCCACTTGTATAAAGCCTGTATATGCATTTTGGCATCTCTGCTTCTTCCAGATGGTTCATATTTCCAGTTGGTGTCTTTATGTCTAGGATGACTGAGGCCAATCTTATCAATCTCAATTACAGGTTTTAATGACCGGATAGAATCCAAAATAATATAGTAGTGTCGCTGATATTTGAAATGGCATACTTCAAATCGTGTAATCAGCTCGCGAACTCGAATTACTGGTTCAGGTAATTCTCCGAGTGAACTCTGTAATTGATCAATTTTTATTTTTTCGATATCATCTGAGGCAATGTCGATATTCATCCAAGAATCCATCCTTAATCCCTCATTCATCTGATATCAATTTCTCCTTAACACCCTTTTTCACGACTACATCCAATCTGACCACACACCTTAACTTTTTCAAAAAAAAACTGAATCGACCACTCACGAATACTCAACATCTAAATTGACTAATCGTCAAACACTGACATCTAAATCGCTCTGTCACGTTCAAAATCATGCCTTTTGACCAGTTCCCACAATGCGATATTTTCACGATTATTGCTCATCCGATTTTCACGATCAAACACCGGAAAGCCATAATTTTTTAGCTTCTTATTGCACTTACTCTTTCACCCTTGACATCAATACTACTGTTTCAATGTGGAAAGTTTGCGGAAACATATCCACTAGTTTAGATGAGTCCATTTTATATCCGGCTTCGATGAGAAATTTCACATCACGCGCCAGAGTGGAAGGATTGCACGACACATAAATGAGCAAGCGTGGAGCTTTACGGATAATTGACAAGGCGGTCTCTCTTTTCAATCCTGAGCGCGGGGGATCAACGATGATACAATCCGGGATTTCTTCAATTGTAGCAAGAATATTTTCGGCTTTGCCTTCATAAAGCGAGACATTTTCATGTTTATCAAGATTGACAGCATAATCGTTACATGCCACTGATGAAGATTCGATACCAATGATCTGATCGACTCGATCAGCAAGAAAAGCAGAAAATAATCCAACACCACAATAAACATCCATGACAGATTGGCAATTGTTTTGAGATACTGATTCCAAAACAATGTCTACCAGTCGATTTGCGCCCTCCAAATTCGTTTGAAAAAAAGAACCTGCTGAAACTTTAAATTCTTTTTCCTTAATGCGCATAACAAGAAAATCATCTCCTGCCAAAACAACGTGATCTGTCCTGCCAATGTGCACAATTGAAACAGCCGCTTCTGCTGTCATCTCAGGCAAATCCTCGTCACTGCCTCGCACAATCAGCATAATTTCGCCATCCTGATTCTGGCGAATCTCCACCCTGTTGATATAAGTTTCAGGATCAAAATCTACCTGCGGCCAGAATGAATTTATATCCGGCATGGGTAAGTAACATTCACCGATCTCAAATGGGGTATTGCGGTAAAAATCTGAAAAGCTCAGTTTACCCTTGTCCGAAAGACTGAATTGCATTGTGTTTCTGTAAGCCCATTTGTAAGGCGAAGGGAAAGTTTCAACTGATTCAGGAGAATTAACACCTGCAATTCTTTGCAGCTGTTCAATATAAATTGATTTTTTATTTCGCAGTTGCAGTTCATAGGGGATGTGCTGATAATGGCAACCTCCACATTTTCCAAAGTGTTTACATGTGGGAAGTATCCTGTTTGGATCAGGTTCAACAATATTTATGGGTTCAGCCAATACATGTCCTTTTTTTTCCTCAAGGATTCGCACGTCAACGGTTTCACCAGGAATTACGAAAGGGACAAATACTGCCTTTCCATCAGGCGAGCGCCCTAATCCATAGCCTTCATATACTAACGAATGTACCTTTACACGTAATAATTTATCCATGCGGGGTAGACAGTATCCGAGATCTAGAATTTCGCGCCATAAAAACAAATTATATCTTTCAAATAAAAAAAGACCCCAATAAGGGTCCTCAGGCGGAGAGGGTGGGATTCGAACCCACGATACCTTGCGGTATACGCGCTTTCCAAGCGCGCGCGTTAGGCCAGACTGCGCTACCTCTCCAAAACCAACCTCTGGGCTGGCGGCAAAATTATAACACAACAGCCATTTTGAAAAATATCCGTCTTCTATTTTAAAATGGATGAAACGATTTGCTAAAATATGCATAATTTGAACAGGTAACACTAATTTTTGGTAATCTCTTGATTTTCGGAGGGTAAATGACTATAGAAATTCGGATCATGAAATCCGATGATTATCCAGGTGCAATCGCTCTCTGGCAATCATTACCGGGATTGGGATTGAGCAGTGCAGATGATCGCCAGGCCATAGAGCTTTTTCTAAAAAAAAATCCAAATACCTGTTTTGTAGCAATAAAAGAAAGCATAATCGTTGGAACGGTCCTTGGCGGCAGCGACGGGAGACGAGGTTACCTTTATCACCTGGCTGTCCACAGAGATTATCAAAGGAAAGGCCTGGGTCGTCAGCTTTCGGAAAAATGCATTGAAGCAATGAAAACTCAAGGAGTAAAAAAATGCCATATTTTCGTTATTAGCAGCAACCTGGAAGGTCTACATTTTTGGGAAAGGTTGGGTTGGCTGGTACGCACTGGTATCATCGTGATGTCAAAGGATTTATAACAAAATCTTAACCAACAGATGAACGCAATTGCCAAATTTTTGATCAAACGCCTGAGTGTGATCCCGGTAACACTTTTGATAATCACACTTGTGTTATATGGGATTGTGATGCTGATGCCGATTGAAGCGCGTATTGACCTGTATATGCCAAAATCTGAGAGCAAAATTCCAGGCTGGGAAGAACGCGCCCGAGAAAAAATTGTTGAACGCCATTATCTTAATGAGCCCTTTCCGATACAGTATTTTTACTGGATTCGCGGTTTAGTCGAGGGTAATTGGGGATACAGCCCTTCACTGGATAAAGATGTCCTTCCCGAATTAATTCGCAGGACGCCAGTGACTCTTGAACTGATCTTTTATGCACTCCTGATACAGATCCCGTTAGGTCTCACTGCCGGTGTCTTGGCCGCCCGAAAAAAAGACCATCCTGCGGATTACGCCACCCGGTTTGCAGCCTTTCTCGCGGCTTCGATACCTGAATTTATTTTGGCGATCGTTTTACTCGCGATCTTTTATATTTCACTGCACTGGTTTTCTCCTGAACGATTAAGTGTTGCCAATCACCAGCTTATCCAATCTGAGGCTTTTAAGGTCTACACGGGATTTCTCACCATTGACGGGCTGCTAAACCTTCGCCCTGATATTGCTTTCGACGCGCTACGTCACCTGGTTCTGCCTGTTATTACATTAAGCTTTGCACATTGGTCCATCCTAATGCGCATTACACGAATTCAGGTCCTGGACGAAATGAAAAAGGATTATATAACCGCGGCTTATGCCAGGGGGATAAGTGAAAAAACGGTTATTTGGCGGCATGCGTTTCGAAACGCACTGGCGCCTGTATTAGCCAATAGTGCCGTTTCTGCTGCGACTCTGGTGACAAGTGTGTATATTGTCGAAAAGATATTCAATTTAAAGGGGGTTTCGGATTTAGTAACAAAATACGGTCCAATGGTTCCCGATGCCGCCGCAGTATTAGGCTTTGCGGTGTATTCCACATTGATCGTTCTGGGCTTGATGCTTATCCTGGATATTTTGCAGGCTGTATTTGTTCCACGAATTAATGAAGAGACATTTAAATATGAATCTTTTTAAAAGATATGCGAAGATCCTTGTTGTGCGCGCGCGCCATGCGCTGAAAGATAATCAATGCAGTTATTCAAAGCGGATGGCAAAAAAAGCCTTATCCCTGGACGCATCGCTCGAAGAAGCATGGTTGATCATGGCAGCTTGCAGTGAACCAGAGGAAAGCATTGCATATCTCCTGAAGGTTCTGCAATTAGATCCTCAAAATGTTAAGGCGATCAAAGGGCTGGATTGGGCAAGATCCAAAATTAAAGATGAGCCTAAACAGGGCCCTGTTACAGTTCCCTTTATTGGAAAAAAATTCGATCTGATTAATGGAAATGGAATCCATCAGAATAAAATAAAAACTTACAGCAAACGATTTTTTTCAAGGTGGCAGACTGTTTTAGCGGTTGTGTGTGTGTTGACAATAATCCTAATTGCAGCTGCTGCTCCCCTTTTAGCTCCAGTTACCTCACTTGAAGATCCACTCTGGTTCAAAGTCATCTGTGAACGCCACAGCTGCATTCCTGAACCGCCAAGCGGTTTATCAATACTGGGAACCGTGAAAGAATTTGATGTATATCACACTTTGATCTGGGGAACACGCCAGGCATTGGTTTTTGGTGTACTCACAGCCTCGATCACAGCGCTGATCGGTACATTGCTCGGTTTAATATCAGGTTATTTTGGGGGCTGGATCGATAAGGCGATCATGCGAATTTGTGATGCTTTCATGGCTTTTCCCATAGTTGCGGGGGTGGCTCTTTTTGCGCAATTGGCTGCATTGCTTGAAGCATCAAGAACCAATTTTGTTTCAAGTTTGGTGGTTTCTGATCCGCGTTCGATATTTTTTTTTAAAACCCTTCCTTTGCAGATCGATCCGGTTCTGTTCGCACTCATCCTTTTTTCCTGGATGGGTTACACGCGCATCATCCATTCACAGGTTTTGATCGTAAAAAAAGAAGAGTATATCGAAGCCGCCTATTCCTGTGGGGCACGGCCTCATCACATAATTTTCAAACACATCTTGCCAAATTCGATCACCCCAGCTGTTGTCATGGTTACACGAGATATCGGCCGAATGGTTGTCCTTCAATCTTCCCTGACTTTCATTGGTGTGGGAGATTCGTCAGCCTGGTCAACAATATTATCAATGGGCAAGGATTGGATCATTGGCCCCGGTGGAAATCTGTTTACCCGTTGGTGGATTTTCCTGCCGATTACAATGGCATTGGTCTTTTTTGGTTTTACCTGGGGTATCATAGGAGATGAACTAAATTACTGGATGAATCCCAGAAACGCCTGAGATGTCTTCCTTATTTAATAATAGAGGTCTTTGATGATTAAAAAAAAGAAAGATCTGCACTACTTGAAGAACAAGTTTATTATCTTAATTGGTATTTTCGGCGGTCTAGCCTATGCGATATTCGCCTGGGGGATAGATGGCTATATCCTGCAGAAGAATAATGGAAGCATTCCATGGTTAAAACTGTTTATCGGCGTAATTCCTTCCGTGCTGATCTTTTTATTTGCTTCCTGGTTAAGCGCGAGAAATAATAATTTGCTTTCCCGTTCCTTTATATGGATAACGACAGCTGTGATCATAAGTTTAATTGTGCCGATAGTCTCTGTTCGGGGAATAGAATTTTTCACAAAAGTTCTTTACCCAAATATAGCAGACCAGATTAATTATGTCTTGCCCGATAGCATTAGCGGCAGGTTGTTTGTAACTATTGTCATGTCGACCATTCTTTGCTTTATTGGCGGAATGCTAATTGAATCTGCAGGAGATGCGTTTATTAAATCTTCAGGGGTGCTTGGTTGGATGCTGCCTGCGCTCATTTGTGCAGCCTTTTTTGGAGGCGCGGGTTATGTGGCTGATTCCAATTTCAATATTCAGCTCAGGGAACATGTTCAGGATGTAAATCAGCAGATCGAACTGGTGTCACAAATGAATCAGACAAGCATGTCCGAAAGCCAGAGAAGGCTTATCCGCCGTTTCACGAAATTGGATGTTGATCTTAACAGCCCTCGCCGCCTCATCGTTGCCACATTTGATCCGGCCATTTCGCAATCAGTAATACTGGTCAATTTTAACGGTGCCTGGGCAAGCTGCACTGCATTCAATGGTATGGTTAGCACTTGTGAAAGGATCTTGAATTAATTTAAAGCCTTCAAAACTCAAGTATCAAAATAGAATAAACCTTTGAAATATCCAAATATTGAATAAAACAAAAAATCGTTAATCTGGATAATCGCTAACATTTTGTAATAATATTATGGTCCCTATGATCATTTAAAGATGAGGTGAGTCAGCGATGACATGCAGATCATATCAGGCACCCGGAGGTCGAAGAAATTTTCCGAATTCTCTGGTATGACAACCGCTGCTGAATCTGCATCTCTTTGTTTCTCCACTATCGCGATTATAACAGGCAAGACTAAACTCGCATCAGCATCCATTATGGCTATTTCAAGCATCATCTTTATGCTGGTCAAAAATCCTCAGGACATCTAAAAATATTTCATTTGTCTGAAAGGCATTTGTTTTTCTATGACTCATTTCATACTTAAAAAATCATGCCGAGTTGTGATTATTTTTTCTTCCCCCATCTCAAAAAGAACGCGATTATCATCGGTTAATTCCTGTGTGTTACCTTCGACAATAAGAAAAAGTGGTTGACAACAATCACCTTGGAACCAATTTGTTTACTTACCAACAGGTAGTCACGACTTACGTAAATTTATGTAACTATTATCGTTATAATCCTCGATTTCGCGTTCGTTATTTAACCAATTCGCATTAATGCGGTGTGATTCCGCGACCATATTGTATGTAAACAAATATTTTATGAATCGATCTCTTTCATAAAGTTCTTCCAAATGGTTTTTTGTTCACTTCAAAAGAATGGTTTAGCATCGATTTTTTAAAAATACTCTTTTTACGTCGACATGAATCTACAAAAATTTAATATATAAAATTTTTCGAATTAGAATTCTAGCAATAAAAAAGTGACTTCACTGATCAAGAAATAAATTTCCAAATAATTGGTTTTTAATGAGACTATCTGTCAGCTTACACTTCAATCGTTATAATATGGCAAATAAAGGTGACTTAAAGTTGTGAAAAATAAAAATATTTTTTTACTGATCAAATGGGCTGGTTGCATCATTCTGGCTTTCTATGCCTTTAATGAATTTTACAATTTGAACATTTTCCCTTATGTAGGTTCTCAAAACATTTGGGAATCCAAACGGTTTATCGCTTTTTTGATTGTTTCCATATTTTCGCTTCTTCTTGCATTTTATTGGTTGACAGGCATCCTTAAAAGCAAAAAAATTCTTTTTTTTGATTCACAAAACAAATTCCCAGCCTGGTTAAGAGCCATTTTCATTTTTGTCCTTCTCTTGCTCCCGGGGCTGCTGAAATGGATACTCCCTCTCCCGGCGAATTCTGCAATTGGCTTTTGGATGGAATTTCTTCTAATCTTTCTGATTGCCCTGTTTATCACGCATCGATTGGATGTGGCTATCCTGTCTCCATGGCATGAATTGATCAGGATCGGATGTTTTATTCTTCTCGCTGGAGCATGCCACGCTGTATTATACAAACTCTGCCAGGTAACTGATTATCCTTTCCCGCTTTACTGGTCTGAAGGCAACCGATTCTTCGATTATTCTGCTTTGTTCGGAAGTTTTCGTTACAACTTGCCTGTAAATGAAGAAATAAACGCCTTCACCAAATGGGGAATGCAGCTCCCCTGGGCTATTCCGTTCATGATCCCGAACCTTACCATTAAATATTTTAGATTTTGGTACCAATTAATGTGGATCCTGCCGACCTTTGCATTGGGTGTTGTTGGAGCAAGAACCATCAAATCGGTCAAAAGCACGTTCTTAATTATTCTTGTGTTTGCCTCCTGGACCTTTCTCTTTCTTGATCAAGGGCCGATTTACGCGCCCCTGGTGATCGGCGCTATTCTGACTTTACTTGCATTACGCCTTAAACTGATGCCCGCATTTCTGATAATTTTTATCGCTTCTTTTTACACTCACAGCGCGCGCTGGACCTGGGCCTACGCGCCAGGTCTATGGGCTGGATTACTTTCTCTGTTAGCCATTAAAGATCCATCGCTGGATCTGAAAGGTCTCAAGAATCTTATCAGACCAATTGCCCTTGGAATGGCAGGTTATCTGGGTGGACAATTGGTCCCTTCATTAATAAAAAGTTCTAATACATCATCAAAAATCGCCTTGCTTCCTGACGTAGTAACATCCACCTCCCGCCAACCGATGTTGTGGGATCGGCTTTTTCCCAATCCTACCTTTCCTCCGGGTATCTTATGGGCTTTGGTATGGGTAGCCTTACCAGTGTTAGCCCTTTTGGTTGTTACGAACCTTCAAAAAAAATGGCATACAAACTGGCTTCAAAATATGGCATTATTGATTATTCCGGGAGCATTTCTGGTTGTTGGGATTATCGCCAGTGTTAAAATCGGCGGCGGCAGCAACCTGCACAACCTGGATATGTTCCTTGTCTCCCTGGTCATGATCGCCTCAAGTGTATTGATTCAATTTTTTAAAGAAAACAATGATCCCTTTCAGATTTCTCCTTTCGCGTCAATTGTCCTCTTGATTACGCTGATCAGCCCTGTCACTTTTTCCCTGCTCGATGGCAACCGCCTTTCCTTACCATCAAATGAAAAAATCGCCGAAGCGTTGGCAGCAGTTCAAAACAAAGTGGAGCAGTACAGCGGTCAGGGAGAGATCCTTTTCATTGATCACCGGCAGCTGTTGACCTTTAATCTTGTGAAAAAAGTACCTTTGATTGACGCCTATGAAAAGAAATATTTAATGGATCAAGCCATGGCTGACAACAAGGAATATTTCTCGGCATTTTACGAAGATCTATCCAATAAGCGATTCGTTCTGATCGTTAATGAACCGACAAATTTGGTCATTCGCGGATCTGAATCCTCCTTTGGTGAAGAAAACAATGCCTACGTAAAATGGGTTACGTTGCCTCTTTTATGCTTTTATGAGCCAATGTATTCCTCTCCCGAAACTAGTTTGGAATTACTTGTTCCCAGAGAAGTTCCGGCGCCTGATCATTTAAACTGCGATCCATTTGCGGCTCTAGTGGAATAATTCGAAATATTTTGCCTTAGTTACCAAAAAAAATGATCCTTCCAAGAGATTTTTATTTGCGCCCGGTTCAAATTGTTGCCCGTGAGATACTCGGTAAAAGATTGATTCATTTAATTGGAAATCAAAGAGTAGGCGGTATCATTATTGAAGCAGAGGCTTACGATGGAGAACAAGATCTGGCGTGCCATGCCCGAGTGGGAAGGACAGAGCGTAACAAAGTTATGTATTTTCAGGGAGGGCACGCCTATGTGTACTTTACCTATGGCATGCATTGGATGCTGAATTGTGTCACTGGAAATATTGGTTATCCATCTGCTGTTTTAATTCGCGCTATTTTGCCATTAGAAGGTATAGATTTTATTAAAGATCAACGTTCAAATGTACCTGAAAAATTGTGGTGCAACGGGCCTGCAAAACTGACCAGAGCGCTTGCGATTTCAAATGTTCTGAATGGCAGCGATTTATGCGATCCCAAAGGATTGCTCTTTATTGAGGACGGTGAGGAAATATCTGAACGCATGGTCGAGGCTACACCCAGAGTTGGCATCCAGTCAACCCCGGAACCATGGCTAAGCAAACCTTGGCGCTTTGTCGCTGATCTTTCAAAAGATCAATATTTTTCCTAAAAGGATATAATCATCTCGGAAAGGCAATTTATGCAAAATGAATTAATCAAATATCCGCGATTCGGTTATGACGCAACCCAAATTGTGATCTACGGCGGAGGCGGATTAAGTAAGATGATCATTGAGACAGTTCGTGTGTTGGGTTCGTACCAGATCGCAGGAATCATAGACGACAACATAAAACCGGGAGAGATGGTTATTGGCTCTCCGGTCTTGGGCGGTTCAGAAATACTCCCCGATCTTTTCAAAAAGGGCATCCGTATGGCTGTAAATTCTGTTGGAGGGATAGGTAATTACAAAGTCCGCCTGAATGTTTTTCAGCAACTCAGTGATGCAGGTTTTGTTTGCCCGGTGATCATTCACCCCACAGCACATGTCGATCCTTCGGCCAGGATCGAAGCCGGGACACTCGTTCTCGCGCAAAGTTATGTCAGCGGCAACGCAAAGATTGGATTGGGATCTTTAATCAATAATTCAGTGGTTATATCCCATGACTGTATTTTGGGAGTGTGCACCAATTTTTCTCCGGGATCGATGATCGCAGGAGACGTGATTATTGGGGATTTTTCGCAAGTGGGTATGAACGCAACGGTTAATATCGGGGTTCGGGTAGGACGAGAATGCCTGATTGGCAATGGTGCAACTGTAAAAAATGACCTTCCTGACGGAACACGAGTTCATGCAGGAGCCATTTGGCCGCCATATAATCTTGAAAAATACACTTCAATTAGGGAAGCCTGATGTTCAAACGTTCAGCAAATCAACCATCACAGCAGCCAACCCAGGTTGAGCGGGTAACATCCGTTCTTGGTGTTGGCATTAATTGGACCGGTAAAATTTCTGGAAAAGGCGGCGTAAGAATTGAAGGGATTTTTGAGGGAAAGATAGCGATCAATGGTCTGGTCGTCATAGGTGAAACTGGAAAAGTAACCTGTGAAAACGTGGTTGCCAATACGGTCATAGTCGCTGGTGCGGTCAATGGCGGCATAACCGCAGAAAAACTGGAAATTCGCAGTACAGGCAGGGTTTGGGGAAATGTAACCGTATCCGCATTTTCAACTGAAGAAGGCGCATTCCTGCGTGGCCAGGTGACCATGGAAGAACATCTTAACCTTGGTTTGAGCAATGATGAAAAAAGCAGCGAAAAATCCGCAATTGAAATAGAAACCAATCAGGAAACATCCTGATCTAATCCGATACAAAACCACAGCTGATTCCAGGGACCAAATTTATGGGAAAACAAGAATATTTAGTGCCAATGTCCAGTCCAGATCTTAATCAAGCAGACCGGCAAGCTGTGCTTGATGTTTTGCATACCAATTACCTGAGCATGGGCCCAAAAATTGATGATTTTGAAAAAGCGGTCGCAGAGTATACTGGTGTCTCACATGCCGTCGGGGTCAGTTCCGGAACAGCCGGATTGCATTTGTGCGTTCGCGTTGCGGATTTCAAACCCGGGGATTATGTCATCACGACTCCATTTTCTTTTGTGGCTTCTTCAAATGTACTCCTGTTTGAAAACATCACTCCTGTGTTTGTGGATGTCGATCCGGCATCTGGAAACATCGATCCCGAGAAAGTAGAAATTGCATCTGCAGATCTCTTGTCCGGGGAGGCGGAAAAAATGAATAAATGGCTTCCCCGTAAAGGCATTGATAAACATGGGCAACTTAAAGGCATCCTGGCGGTAGATGTTTTCGGCCAACCGGCTGATTATCAAAAATTGGAAAAAATCGCCCTTATTAATCACCTGGTCTTGATTGAAGATTCCTGTGAAGCGATTGGCGCCGAGCTAAACCACAAAAAAGCAGGCACATTTGGAGATTTCGGCGTTTTTGCCTTTTATCCCAACAAACAAATGACTTCAGGTGAAGGCGGCATAGTTGTTACCAACAAGACAGCCGCAGCTGACATGATGCGCGCTTTGCGAAATCAGGGACGTGCACCTGGAGATAACTGGCTGCAGCATACTCACCTTGGATATAACTATCGCCTGGATGAAATGAGCGCTGCTCTTGGATTATCGCAAATGAAGCGGATTGATGAATTGATCCGCAAACGGGAGATCGTGGCTCAATGGTACAACACGTATCTCCAAACCATTAAAGGAATAGAAATTCCTTTTGTCTCCCCTGATACATCAAGAATGAGCTGGTTCGTATATGTAATCAGGATCGGCAAGCGCTTTAATCGTGACAGGACAGCCGAAAAACTTGAAGCAGCCGGCATTCCTGTGCGCCCATATTTCTTGCCTATCCATTTACAACCCTATATGGTACAACGATTCGGTTATCAAAAGGGTGATTATCCTGTTACAGAAGATTTGGGAAACTGCAGTTTGGCTCTTCCTTTCTCAGGCGTCATGACAGAAAGCCAGGTTAAATTGGTTTGTTCTTTATTGGAAAAATGCCTCAGCGAATAAATAAACACGCATTTTAGTACTTAAAATGGCTCAGGAATTTAAACCACTTCGCCAGCGAGGATTTATTCTCCATTTCGGCGCGCTACTATTAAACCTAGCAATTATTGTTTTTTGCATACTTCAGGCCGTCATGCAGCAAGAGCGTGGATTCTTCATTCTATACCTCATAGCTGGCGTGGTTTCCTTCCTGCCTATTCCCGTGGTAGCCTACAGGCTATTTGCCTTGCTGCGTTCAAAGTATTCAGTAGATCGCGAAGGGATCGGCATCCAATGGGGGTTAAGGGAAGAATTGATCCCAATAGCGAACATTGATTGGGTTCGTCTGTCCAGTGATCTTGCATTTGAACTTCCGCTTCCGCCTTTCAGCGTGCAAGGTGCGGTGCTTGGTTCACGGTTTCAAAACGATCTTGGCCAAATTGAATATATTGCCTCAAGCGCCCTGGATCTGGTTTTAATCGCTGCTCAGGATCGAATCTATGCCATTTCACCCAAAGATACACGTGGATTTTTAAGAGCATTCAGCAATTGTGCGGAACTTGGATCTATCGCGCCAATATCAAAAAAATCAATCAGCGGTAATTTCCTGATTACTACCCTTCTAAAAGACAGAATTATTCGGATCTTACTTCTATCCGGTGTTGTCTTAACTATTTCTCTTTTGGTTGCTTCAAGTTTTATCATTCCATCACGCCCCAGTATCCCGCTCGGATTTAATCCTACAGGACAGGGAAATGAAGGTTCTCCTTCAGAGCGGCTGCTGCTTTTACCTGTACTGTCCTTATTGATGTTGGTCCTGGATATTGGTTTGGGTGCCTATCTATACCGTAAAGAGGGATACCGTATTGCGTCTTACATTTCTTTTGCCGCTTCTGTAATAATGCCGCTCTCGTTTCTGGGGATTCTTGTTTTTGTGGTGCTATAGAAGCATAAAAATAAAAAATCCAGCCTCAAATAATACTTATCAGGCTGGATTTTTTCTGTATGTTTATGTATTTCTATTTTCCGAATTTTTCCCAATGCTCGCCAAAAATCTCTTCATCTGAAGGCCTGTTGATTTCGATCGGTTTTGAGATCCAGGTGATATTCATATAATGCTTCCAATTGACATTTTCAGTGGTTATATTCCCCCCCCAGGTTCCGCATCCCAATGTCAAAGTGAACGGCATACCATTATTGAAGTTTCCGCTGTTTCCCAAGCTTTGGGATTGATTCACCATAATGCGACTGACCTTCACGCGTGTTCCCAATTCAATGATCCTGTCCTCGCGTGCGGTATGGATCCCGCAGCTGTGCCCTTGCCCATTGAAGGATGTAATGGTTTCAATTAATTCAATTGCCTCTTCAAACTGGTCATATTTCCAGACTGTAAGGACGAGGGAAAGTTTTTCCTTGCAGAATGGATTCTCGTTACTCAATTCCTTACCTTCGGCCATCAGGAATTTGGTTTCTTTAGGAACATTAATTCCCGCAAGCGAAGCAATTTTTTCTACAGGCTGGGCTACAATAGCTTTATTCAGATGAACATTATCCGGCCACAAGGTTTTCTTTAAGCTTTCACGTTCGGAATCATCACACAAATAACCGCCCTGTTTCTTTAATTCCGCAATTGTCTTCTCATAAATAGACGCCTGGACAGCAATAGAGTTTTCCGATGAACAGGATGTGGCATTATCAAAGCTCTTTCCTTTATAAATCTTTTCAGCAGCTGCCGGAATATCGGCGGTTTCATCAACGATAACAACTGCATTTCCTGCACCAACTCCATATGCCGGGGTACCACTGGAATAAGCGGATTTAACCATTGGCCCACCACCGGTTGCCACCACCAGATCCACCTTGCTCATCAATTCCTGTGAAAGTTCAATTGTTGGTTCATCGATCGTCTGGATCAGATCTTTTGGCGCCCCTACTTTATCTAATGCAGCCCACATTTTTTCACAAACCAGCTTCGCGGTTTTTTTTGCTCTTGGATGGGGTGCAAAAATTAATGCGTTTCTTGTTTTCAATGCGTAGAGTGCCTTAACAGGTAAAGTTGCCTCACAGTTTGTTACAGGTATCAAGGCTCCGATAACACCAACAGGTTTGGCGATCTTGATCAATCCCTTTTTTTCATCTGTCTCGATCACACCCACTGTTTTAACACCTTTTAAATCTCTCAAAACACCCAAGGTTTTGTTCTGGTGTTTCAGCACTTTATGTTCGTACAGACCCATACCAGACTCATCAATAGCCAGTCGGGCGATTTCCTGGGCATTTTCGATTTTATAATTCTCCCAGCCGACAGCCAGAACCATTTCATCCACTTTTTCCTGCGACCAAAATTCAATCGTTTTTTGCGCCGCTTTTGCTTTATTAATCAAGTCATCTATAAAAGTAGCCATAATCACCTTCTATTTATCCGGATTCGGGATCATAAAATCACGGATTACAGATTGCAGGTCATGATAGGAAGTGATGAATCCTCTCAATGTACGCACAGTGGCACCATAAGCATCGAAATCTTCAACCTTTAGCCCATCTTCATCATACGCCTTACGAAATTCACCGAAGTGTGAATACAGGTTATTAACAATCTTTTCATCAACCGGATTGTTCATGCGTTCTTTCACTTCAATATCACTGGAATTATAGAGCAGCTGCCATTCATAAGGAATTGTCAAAATAAGATCCCCGCCTATCAGTTCCGACCAGTGCATATGATGACGAAAAGCGGCTGCTAACAAGCGCGTCTTGTATTCGCGTTTCTGATAGATCTGATACGCTTTTTTAATGCATGCTATCCCAGCCCAATCCATATCCCCGGGAGTGACCGTGATCTTTTCTTTCTTTGCAACTACTTTAATCCAATCGTCTGTTCTCCCGATCATGATCGTGCAAACCGGTGTCATGGATTCAGTTGATTTTCCTTCCGCTTTTCTTCTCTTCAGCCCTCTTTCGACTGCTTCGGCAACAGCCACTGCCTGAGGAACTGTGAAGCAGACCGTCGCGTTGATATTCACACCTTGATAGGTCGATTCTTCAATTGCCTGAATTCCAGCTTTGGTTACCGGAAGTTTCACCTGGATATTAGGAGCGAGAGAATCAAAATGAACTGCTTGTTTTGTCAGCGCATCGGAATTGCGATAATTAGCTGGATTGGTTTGAATTGACAATCTTCCCTTTTTTCCCTGAAGCTTTTCAAAAACCGGCAGCAAGGTTTTGGATCCTTTAACGCCGATCTCTTCAAAAATCTTCCAGGTAATTTCAACTTCAGACCAGGTTGGATTTTCTTCGATAATTTCCAAAATGCGCGGTTTCCAGGATGGCAGCTCCTCCTTCAAAACATTCAACACAATGGTCGGATTTGAGGTTGCGCCTACCGCCCCATGTTCAATCGCATAAGCCAATTCTTTGGTTGAACATGAATCATTCCATAGGTCAGTTTTGGTGGTCAAAACCGTTTGGTGCAATGGGCTTTTATAAGTGGTCATCATTTATCCTTTCATACTTTCCATATTTTTAACAATAACTTAAAGTAAAATTTCCATTTTCTTCCAGAATCCGGCTGTATCCTTCACAGCAGTATTGTCATCGGGCAGCGGTAGTACCTCAGCTACTACTGGACCTGAATATCCAATCTTTTCCAAAGCCGAGAGAATACCTTTGAAGTCAGTCTGCCCCTGGCCTGGCGCATGGCGTGTATTATCGGCAAAATGGACATAACCAAGCTGGTCGCCAGTTTTCAGGATAGCATCAGCAATATTCGATTCCTCGATATTCATATGGAAGGTGTCCAAAAGGAGTTTGACGGAATTAATGCCTATTCGCTCAATCAAGTCCCTTCCATCCGCGGCTGTAAAGATCCAGTTGGTTTCATAACGATTAATGGGTTCGATCAACAACGGGATGTCATTCGCATCTGTCCATTCTGCACATTGCCGTATTGCGTTCACTCCGTTATCGAAATTTCTTTGGAAATCATCTCCGCTTCCCGATAACCTCCCGCGAATACCGCCAATGATCACCGCCCCTGAATTTATTTTCTTAGCCAGTAATGTGATGGCTTTGAAATGTTCAACAGCTTTGCTTTTTATTTGTTCATCCTCTGATCCCAGGCAAAGTTGGTCAAAAAGGCACGCTTGTCCAGTTGCGATAGCTGTGATTTTTAAATTGAGTTTATTCAAAGTCTTGTTTAGCTCATCAGGGTTAATATCGCTGGTTGATCTCAGACTCAGTTCAACATACTTAAAACCAGCTTCGTGGACGGCTTTTAACCCATCACCAAGATTGCCAGAAAACATTACTGGACCAAATTTCGAAGGTCTGGGAGAAAGAGCAATTCCGGGAAAGATCTTATTGTTCATTTGCCTGTATCCGATCATAAAAAAGATATTAGATAATAGAATTCAACTTATAAGAATAATTGCTTTGTCTAAACAGTAATCTCCAAAGAACAAAAAAGCGAAGCCATTGCAATCAAAAATAATTTTTATGGATGGGTGCCAAATTTTTTGATTTGGCACCCATTTTTACCTAATATTGATTAGGTTTTTTCAGCTCTTATTGCGTGATATATTGCTCGAAATCAGCTATGTTGGTTGAATCAATCAATACTGCGCCAGTTCGAATTCGTTCTTCCACCGGTTTGCCAGCCAGGTGATCAAGCAGTGCCTGGACAGCATCGCCTGCTTGCGCAGGAGCATTCTGGAACATGGTCACGGTCATTCGACCGGCAGTGACTGCTTTTAATGCGTCGCTGTTGCCATCGAAACCTGAAACCAGGGTGCCTTCCAGGCGGCCTGCGGCATCCATGGCTTCGATTGCACCTAAAGCCTCTTCATCATTACAGGCAATAACTGCATCGATCTCGGGATGGGTCTGAAGCAGGTTTTCCATGACTTCCAGTGCTTTTGCGCGTGTGAATTCAGCGGTTTGTGATGCAAGAATTTCAATATCAGGATTCTTGGCAAGCACGTCATTAATGGCTTTCAGGCGGTCAATAGCGGTCTGTGCGCCTGCGGTACCTTCAATGATGACCACTTTGCCTTTGCCGCCAAGTTTTTCAACCATATATTCTGCAACTTCTAACATGGCGTCATAGTTTTCAACAGCCGAGAAGGTAATAAATTCTCCGCCATTGGCTTTGGTATTTGCCAAAGCAACCGGGATCCCGGCAGCATTCGCGCGTTCGATAGCAGGAATGATACCCTCGGAATCAACCGGTACAAGTACGATGCCATCCACCTTTTGGGTGATCAGGTCGTCTACAAGCCGGGTTTGTTCTTCCAGGTTATTGGCTGTCGTCGGTGCAAAGTAAAGTATTTCTGCATTATTCTCTGCGGCAACAGCTTTCGCACCTTCATGCATTAATTCCCAGAATGGGTTATTCAATGCTTTTGTCACCAGACCAAACTTATATGACTTTGCTTCTGGTTCAGCAGCTGGTGCTTCTTCGGCTGGTGCTTCTTCAGCAGGGGCTTCCTCAGCCGGAGCTTCTTCAGCGGCTGGTTCTGGTGCTGCGGCTGGTTGACAGGCTACTGCAACCAGGCTTAATACCAGGATCATCCCAAGCAAAAAACTGATTTTTTTAAAATTTTTCATCTCACTTTTCTCCACATTTTTAATTTGTTTTTGACAAACTTAACCCAACAGATTGTTTTCCAAATCACCTCCTTTGACAGCTTTTTTTGTCGATATCAATTTAGGCCTTCTTTTTAAGTGAAATATCAAACCACACCGCAAGAATTACGACTACGCCGATCACAAATTGCTGCCATAACGAATTGATCCCCACCAGATTCATTCCATTGGTCACTACGATCATTATTAATGCTCCAATAATCGTCCCGCCAACACCCCCCTGGCCGCCTGCCATGCTTGTGCCACCCATCACAGGGCTGGCAATTGCCGGCAATAAAAAGGGTGCTCCCAAATCTTGATCAACAGCATTTAACCGTGCCGCCAGAATAATACCGCCTAATGCAGCCATTAAACCGCTAAAAATAAATGCCCATAAAAGCGTTTGCTTAACTTTTAATCCTGATGCTCTGGCAGCATGTGGATTAGCCCCCAAGGCATAAAAACTCCTGCCTATTGCCGTAAATTTCAACAAAAGCATACAAAACACTGCGATAAAGAATACTATCCAGATTGGAACCGGAATCTCCAAAAAGGAACCACGCCCCAAATATCTAAAACTTTCATTAAAGTCATAAAATGGTTTCGCGCCCATAATCGCAAAGGCAAGCCCTCTGTCTACCCAAAGCATCCCATAACTTGCAACTGCTGGTGGAAGTTTAACAACTGAAATCAGAAGGCCAATGATCAAACCCGATAAAGCACCGACACCTAAGGATGCCAGAACTGCAAAAAACCAAGGCAGTTCAGTTTGAGTTAAAAAATAACCTGCAATAACGCTGGTCAGGGTAACTGCTGAACCAAGCGATAAATCAATACCACCTGTGAGCATGACAAAAGTCATTCCGAAAGCGATAATGATTTGTGGAGATGCGGTCCTTAAAACATTTACCAGATTGGTTATTTTCAGGAAATTTGGATTAAGCAGTGATATTCCAAGACTAAGCAGCAATAAAATGCCAATCCGGGAAAATCGAATCACAAAATCTTGGAAGGATACCTTTTCCTTAGATCCAATCTTATTTGCGATGGTACTCTTCATCGTTTAACCTTCCACCATTTTTTGAGTTTTTTGTTCCACAAGGGTTGAAATAACGATAGCGGTGATCAGAACTGAACCAAAGATCGCCAGTTGCAGATAAGTCGGAATTCCGATCAAATTGAGTCCATTTCTAAGGATAATGATTACCAGTGAACCGATGAGTGCTCCCGCAGCAGTACCGCGACCAGCCATGAAACTGCCTCCAAGAACCACTCCGGCAAAAGCCTGAAATTCCATCCCCAAGCCGACTGTTGGTTGGGCGGCCATATTTCTGGAAGTCAGAATTAAAGCGGCTATCCCTGCTGTAAATCCCGAGTAAGCGTATGCAAGAATTTTATAAAGAAGGACGGGTTGACCTGTTAATTTTAAAGCTTCTTCATTTCCGCCAATCGCATAAATATAAGTACCGAATTTTGTATTATTGAGAAGGTTGAAGGATAATGCAAATACTATTGCGGTGATAATGAGAGGAAGCGGAATGCCCAATATATCCGATTCTCCGATAACACTGATGCTTTTGGGTAAATTTCCGATTACATTCCCATTATTTATTCCCAGGGCTAATCCCACAGCTATTCCCTGTGTACCCAATGTCGTAATGAATGAGGGAATCTTTAAAATTGAAACCAAAAATCCATTTAAGAATCCAAAAAGCACAGCCGTAATAACAGCCATTAAACATGCTATGGGCACAGAGATATTCATTTTAACCATTGCCCAGGCCATGATCATACCAGCCAGGGTCATGATTGCTCCATTCGACAGATCCATTCCACCAGTGATTTTTATGACGATAACTCCCATGCAAAGAATGACCAAAATAGCACCTTGCCGCGCCAAACTCAAGGCATTTTCCAGGGTCAGGAATGATGGTGCAATTATGGAAAAGAAGAGCAGCATAATCACTAGAACCCAGACAACTGGTTGCACTTGAAATAGGTTTATATCTGTTTTTTTAAATTTTTTCTGAATCATTCCACACCCATTGCACATCGAAGTATTTCTTCTGATTGAACACCCCTGTTAAATTCTCCCGCGATGCGGCCTTCGTGCATCACATAAATTCTGTCGCTCATTCCCAGAATTTCAGGAAGTTCAGAAGAGATCATTAATATTGCATGGCCGGCATTAGCCAATTGGTCCATGAAGCTATGAACCTCTGATTTGGCGCCAACATCAATACCCCGTGTCGGCTCATCAATAATGATAATTCGGGGGTTTGCTGCCAGCCATTTTGCCAGGACAACTTTTTGCTGATTTCCTCCGCTTAAGAATTGAACAAATCGTTCAAGGGAAGCGGGCTGAATATTAAATTTCTCGACATATTCTTCAGCTTTTTGTTTTTCATTATTCAAGGAAAGAAAACCGGAAGGGAATAATTTCCTGAGACTGGACATCACGATATTCTGCCGCATTGAGAGGATTGGAAAAAGTCCATCTCTTCTTCTGTCTTCCGGTACAAGCCCAATACCCAAATCAACTGCTTTGGGCGGGGTCAGGGAAGTAAAACTTTTACCCATAACTTCAATAGTTCCGGAATTGATTGAATTCAAGCCAAAAATTGCACGAACTGACTCCGTCCTTCCTGAACCGATCAAACCCGATAAACCTACAATCTCGCCAAAGTGAACTTCAAAACTGACATCCTTTACTTTCTTGCCTGAACTCAAACCGCTCACCTTGAGCGCGCTCTCTCCCCGGGAGCAAATATGTTTGGGATAAAGATCTTTAATTTCTCTACCGACCATCTTTTGGATGATCTCATTGAGAGACATATCTGATACTTTTTGAGTATCAATTAGCTTTCCATCACGCATTACTGTAACCCGGTCACCGATCTGTTTAATTTCTTCCAGCCGATGAGAAATGTAAATGATCCCAACCCCTTTGGATTTCAGCAGTTTGATGGTAGCAAATAATTTTTCAATTTCGCGCAAGCTCAAGGCGGATGTAGGTTCATCCAAAACCAATATGCTGGCTTCGACGGCCAATGCTTTCGAGATCTCGATCATCTGTTGGTCAGCAACACCCAGGTTGATAATTAATGATCGGGTATTGACATCCACACCTATCGAATGCAAGAGTTCCCTGGCATCTTTATGCATTTGGGATTTATTCAGAAAAATACCATTCTTAATGATTTCCCGGCCCAAGAAGATATTTTCTGCAACATTGCGGTATGGAAGCAGGGTGAATTCCTGGTAAACCATCGAAATGCCATTCATTCGGGCAGCCGCAGGCCCCCAATGGGGTATATGGTTTTGATGAATATGAATTTCGCCCTGGTCGGCAATATATGCCCCTGCCAGGACCTTCATCAGCGTTGATTTTCCCGCGCCATTTTCCCCAACCAGAACGTGCACTTCGCCCGGGTATAGATCAAAATCAACTTTATCCAAAGCCTGTACCCCCGGAAAAGCTTTGGATATCTGCTTCATTTCAAGAATCGGAAGGCGTTTTTGTGTATTCAGGTTATTGTTCTCCATAATCTATTATAAAGAATAAGCAAATTATTTTTACATTTCAAAAACAACTTTTAATGCATCTTCTTCAAAGGACTTGTCAATTGCTTCCTGTGCCTGGCTTAGTTTATAACGATGCGTGATCAATTTCTCAAATGGGAAGCGATCCCGGTTGCGCCACATCATGTCGAAGGCCGCGTAATAGCCATCATGCGGATGATTGGTATTGCCGTAAATCAGCACGTTTTTGGCGGCAATATGGCGGTGAATATTCAATGAAACTTCGCCTGTATCCGCAAAGTTGCCTGTTTCGAGGTAAGTGCCGCCGCGGCGCAGCATTTCAAGGCCGGTTCTCACGACTCCGGGCTGTCCGACGGTTTCAACCACCACATCTGCCCCATGTCCTTCCGTCTCATCCTTGATTGCCTGAACCAGCGCCTGGTCATCCATCTTGCCAACATTAAATGTCACATCGGCGCCAAATTCCGTGGCCATGTCCAGTTTCTTGTCAAATGAATCCAAGGCGATAATCTTTCCGGCTCCAAGCATGCGCGCCTTGGCTACCATCAGCATACCGATCGGCCCTGCTCCCTGCACAACCACCGTATCGCCGAAATGAAAACCTTTGCCGCCATAAGCAGCATATTCCTTGCCGCGGTCAAGCAAAGCCGTTACCACAATCAGTTCCGAAAGACAGGCATACTCAACCGGCAGATACTCCGGAACCTTATATACCCAAGCATTCGGGGGCAGGTACATGTATTCACCCCAACCACCCACAATGTAGGGGTATTGATTGGAATAATAGGTCATACCAATGCCCTGGTGATTTGAGCAATACGGATATCCATGGACACTGCGGCAGGACCAGCATTTACCACAAATCACATTGGGACAGTTGGTTACACGATCGCCGATTTTCAGGTCCTGGCCGCTGTATTCAATATCTCTGCCTTCGCCATTCATTTCCACAACAATGCCGGCATTTTCGTGGCCATGCACTGTTGGGAAAACCATATCCTGCTCAGATTCTGTTCCGCCATATAAGGTGGTCTCGCCTTTATAGGCATGTTTGTCAGTGCCGCAGATGCCCGACATTTCCATTTTGATGATTACCGCTCCAGGTTCCAGATGGTCTGGATAAGGAAGCTGTTGATACTCTAATTTTCCCGGTGCTGTCATTACTGCCGCACCTACTGTTTTTGGTGACATTTTTTCTCCTGATCTAGTTTATAAATTTAAGATTCAGATAATTCCAAAAAGAGGACCAGAAAAAATTCGACTGATCCTCTTTATTTTCAAACAACGATTTATGGCGGATACGCAATGGTATAAATATGGCGCCAGCCTTTTTCGAAGGGTTTTTTCATTACATCTTCGATCTCTTCCGGCTTGCGCATGGTGATCAGATCAACTGGCGGCAGCTTGCCAGCCGGATACATTTTCATAATATCGTTGACCAGTTTTTCCATGTAATCACACATGGCCTCAACACCAGGAAAGGCTTTCTTGGGATCAGCGAGAGTAGCTTTACCGACAATGCCTTCGGGCGTGGCGATGGGTTCGATGGCTGAACCGCCAACATGCTGCCAGAAGGGGATCGGCAGATTGTAAGCCGAGCCTGACATATTAATGTGGCCAGGCGGGAACAAGCTGATGCCCTGAGTATCAAGTGCGTCCTTCATTTGGATCATTTCAGGGAATAGCGCCATTGAGAAGGATGTTTCACATTCATCGCCGTGAACAAAGGGAGTCTCAAAGGGACCGCCATGGGCCTTATCGCGGATGTGTTCGGGGATAACAAACCACCAGTTCACATTGACCAGCAGCATGGGCAGCTGATACTTTTTACCAAACTGGTGCATAGCCATCGGGATGGCGTAATCCTGGCCATGTCCGTTAAACAAGATCTGCTTCCTGAAACCCGCGTTCCAAAAACCGGCCATAACCGCGCGCAGATTAGCGATAAAGGTTTCTTCGGGTACAACGATCGTGCCAGGCATACCCAGGTGATGATAGGGGTGCGATCCATACCAGATTGGCTCAGCAACCGTGCAGCCGGTTTTTTGTGCAACCATCTCAGCCATGCGGCTCACTAAAAAGGTATCTTCTCCACTACAGGCATGCGCTCCGTGCGCCTCAGTGCTGCCGATCGGGATGATGATGAGATCGTTCTTTTTGAGTCTTTCTTCTATTTCACGGCCAGTCATGGTCTGATAATAGATCTGACTGGGACGCTCCATATGACCTCCATCAGGAGGCAGTTTCCATTTTCCCATTGGTTATCTCCTTAAATGAATTTTTGTGTTCTTTTAGATGTCCTACCAATCTTTCGCTAACATTATGCAAATGCTCCCCCATAAACCACTCTGCGAGGTTGCCATCGCGTTTGATCAAACCGTCCAAGATGCGCTGATGTTCGATCAGCGTTTCTTTAATATTTTCAACTGACAAAATGGACATCGCTCGCTCACGATGCGTCAGGTCATTCAAGCTGTCCATGACAGCAGACAAGCGTTTATTTTCAATATGGTCCTTTAAATATCCATGGAACCTAATTTCATTTGCAAGAAATTGTTGGTAATCACCCGCCTCGACTGCATCATAACTTTCATCGATCAATGCCTGCATGTTTTTCAATTCTTGATCAGATAGGAGTGCGGCAGCTTTTTTTGTGGCGCGTGTTTCAATAATCTCGCGAACCTCAAAGAGATCCTTGATGTCCTGTTCTGTGATATCCACCACAAAATACCCCACCCTCGGGCGCACTTCGATCAATCCCTCAGATGCCAATTTTAGAAATGCCTCGCGAACCGGTGTGCGGCTGACCCCCAGTTTTTCTGTCACTTCCTCGATATTGACCTGCTCCCCGGGTTGAATCTCGAGGTTTAAGATCTTCTCTTTGAGAAAATGATAGGTCCAGTCGGTTAACGCTGAAGGTTTTAGGTCTGTCGGATTAGTTGTAATCATCTATGATAATATATAACATGTGATATGTAATATATTACAGTATTCGATATTGAAAGTCAAGCCCCAGTTCGTGGAAACTTGTACTGCTATACTATGAAAAAAGCATTATTAATGGGAGTGGAATCAGGTGCATATGGAAAAAGAAAATCCGCGATTGACCAAACTGAGAGAACTTCGTGCTGAATCAAAAGCCGGCGGTGGCGAAGCAAGAATCGCCAAACACCATGAAAAAGGCAAGCTTACAGCACGCGAACGTCTGGATGAACTGCTCGATCCCGCCAGCTTTCAGGAACTCCTGCCTTTTGTATCCCAGCGTTCTGATCTGGCTGAAGATCCTGACCACATTCTTTTAGGTGATGGCGTAGTCACCGGATATGGGCAAATCAATGGCCGCACAGTTTATGTATATGCCCAGGATTTCACAGTTTTGGGCGGCTCCCTGGGTGAAGCGCAAAGCCAAAAGATATGCCGCGTGATGGATCTAGCAGCTCAGAATGGCTCACCCATTATCGGTCTGATCGACTCTGGTGGCGCCCGTATTCAGGAGGGAGTCTTCTCCCTCAGGGGTTATGGTGAGATCTTCCGGCGCAACGCAATCTATTCAGGTGTTATTCCCCAGATCAGCATTATCCTCGGCCCCTGCGCAGGCGGTGCTGCATACTCTCCGGCTCTGACCGATTTCATCATCATGGTCGAAAAGCAATCCTATATGTTTATAACAGGCCCAAATGTCATTAA
>CAZBNE010000003.1:49470-63561 GCA_964493155.1 uncultured Pelolinea sp. | reverse complement strand
GTTTTTATTGGTCATACACCCAATACTGAATTATTTAAAGGGCAGATTGAACTGGATGATAAGGGCTATGTTGTTGTTGACAATCGCCTGCGCACAAATGTGCCCGGTGTTTTTGCAGCCGGTGAAGTATGCGATCCCTATTACCGGCAGGTGATTACATCTGCGGGGATGGGAGCAGCAGCTGCGATTGAAGCGACGCGATATTTGGAAAATTTTTGATGATCCTAATAAAAAAAGGAGCTCATAGGAGCTCCTTTTTTCTTACGGCGCCTGTGTTACAACCGTACCGATCCCGGACCAGGAAAAAACCCTTGGAACACTTTGCGAGCCGGCTGGCACCCAAATGGCATCTCCGGCTTCAGTAGTGCCTGATTGCCTCACGGGTTGAACCCACCAGCGGATAATATGCGGTGAGTTTTCTATCGGCCGGAAGGTGACCGGAACAATATACTTGGTATCACTGGTGTAATCTACCAGTTTCTTACCCTGACCTTCTGTAAGGTCTTCAATGGTCACAGCATATGATTCACCTTGCAACAAACCACCAATAGCTGCCCACTGCAAGGAGATAGTATCGCTTGTGCCGGTATAAATGGTACCGTCGGCGGGAAGCAGCAAATTTGCTGGCGGGTATGGTGCTGGCAGGGTGGCTGTTGGAGTAGGACCAGCAGTTGGCAGGCGTTCACATAAAGGTATTGTGATCACCTGACCTGTAAAAATATTATTGGAGGTCAAACCATTATAGTTTTTTAAGGTCTCAACGCTTACTGCATAATTGGCCGCAATAGCACTGAGTGTGTCATTATCTCCCACACGGTAATCAATTTTCTGGCAGGCTGACTCTGTTGCCTGGTTAACACTGAGAGTGCTGGTTGCCATGGGAGAAGCGGTGGGTGTGGGTTGAGGAACCTTTATTATTTGTCCTTCAGTAAGGATACCGCAATCCGGGGCAAGATTATTTAAATCAGCAATACTTTTAACTGAGACTTCATAGATCGCAGCAATCAGGAGGCATGAATCACCTCCGCGAATTGTATATTCTTTTGGAGGCAGTGGTGTAAAAGTTGGCTCGGGAGTAGAAGTGATGGTTGGAGTCGGGCTTTGTTCAAATGTGGGAGATGGACTGGCAGTGGCTGTCACTTCCGGTGGAGTAACCTGGCCGGTTCCGCGCAGAACCATGAAGATCAAACCGCCACCAATTGCCAGAATGATAAAGAGAAGCCCAATTGCCAATGGCAGGCTTAATTTTAGCTCGGGAAGCTTTTGGATTTGAACCGTCTGCCTGGCTTTTGGAGCGGATTTAACCGTGAATGTCCGCCCGCACACCATGCAGCGCGAGGCATTTTCAGATAGCTTAGTACCGCACGTAGGGCATATTTTAGTTTGGGAATTCAGTTCAGGTGACATAGAAGGATTTACCTCAAAAAAATCGAGTCATTATACCATTTTGGTCAATCGATTAAAATCATGAATTAGACAAATGAACCGTATGAGCAGAAAATTAAGTATTTATATTCACATACCCTTTTGCAGGAAACGTTGCGGGTATTGCGATTTTAACACATATGCAGGATATGACCATTTAAAAGATGCTTATGCTAATGCTGTAGTTAAAGAGATTACCCTTGCCGGAAAAGAGATAGGCAAAACAGAGTTAGTTCACTCCATTTATTTTGGTGGAGGAACACCCAGTTTGTTTCATCCCCGGCAATTGGAGAAAATACTGGATGCAATTAAAGAGAATTTTAATTGCCTATCCAATCTGGAAATCAGCATTGAAGCCAATCCTACCGGCCTGACAGGAGAGTATTTGGATTTATTAAGAGGAATTGGTATCAATCGACTCAGTCTGGGGATGCAATCGGCGTCCGAAAACGATTTAAAAATTCTTGGAAGGACACATTCATTTTTGGATGTCTGTAATAGTGTTAAAAACGCGAGAAAAGCAGATTTTTCCAACATTAATTTGGACCTGATCTTGGGAATTCCATTTCAAACCCAGGATTCCTTTGAGGATTCTTTAAAAGCAGCGGTCAATTTATTTCCGGAACACCTTTCTCTGTATGCGCTCACGGTAGAGGAATCAACTCCAATGGCACTACAGATAGCGAGTGGGGAATTGCCGATGCCGGATGATGATCTGGCTGCGGACATGTACATATTCGCGATGGAATTCCTGTGTAGCAGAGGATTTTCACAATACGAAATTTCAAACTGGGCCTGCGGCAAACAAGCCCAATGCCTTCATAATCTGCAATACTGGCGAAATTTGAATTATCTGGGATTTGGAGCTGGTGCGCATAGCCATCATAGGCAATCAAGGTGGGAGAATCACAAGGAGATCAAAGCCTATATTGATTCGGTGGTGGAAAATCAAAATGAATCTCACGCTTCACCTGCTGCAATTGATTTCTCTTCGCTTTCTGAAAAAGATGAGATGTCTGAAACGATGATGATGGGCATGCGCTTGACCGAAGAGGGGATCAATTCAGCAATTTTTGCCAAACGATTTGGAGTTCGGTTGGAGGATATTTATTCAAAAGAAATTGGTTATCTTCAAAAGCGCGAATTGGTTGAATGGATCGGCAACAGAAATGAGCGGTTCTTGCGTTTAACACCAAAAGGAAGGCTTTTAGGAAATCAGGTGTTTTTGGAATTCATTCGTGAATAATGGTTAATAAACGATTACGGGTGTGTGAAAGGTGGAATTATCTTTGTCTTGAGGCGCAGGGGTGCTCCAGCGGTAGATCCATTTAGCATCCTCTGAACGCATGTTTATACATCCGTGGCTCATGGTCATCCCGAAGTTATTATGCCAATAGGTGCCGTGAATTGCCACACCTGTGGTAGGTTCAAAGTAGGATACCCATGGAACGCCTGGCAGCTCGTAAGCTTCCACATCAAACCGGGCAATACTGCCATCACCCATGTGCACCGCCGGGCGCTTGTTTTGAATGATATGATCCCCCTTGGGTGTATCCGTGGGGATAATGCCGGGTCCTTTCAGCGTGCTGGGCAGTCCGGTTGAAATTGTGAATTCTTTGATTAAAGTTTGCCCTTCGAAAGCGCGAACTTTCTGCAGGTCAATTGGAATTTCTATGCGCTTTTCTTTTGGATTTACTTCCGGATTTATAGGCAGCAATTCATTATCCTCAACTTTACGCATATGAATGGCGCGTACGTAATAAGATAAAGTTAGCAAGGCATCGTTAACCTTATACCAGGCCTCACCGTCAGGCCCTTCCACGATATCAAAAACCCAATGAGTTGAAGTATGATATAGACGATAGAATGATTCCCAGCTGCCGTTCTGCCGAATTCGGTAGGATTGTGAAAAGGGGACAGAGACTTCCATTAATAGTCCCGAGGAGGGGAACTCCTTGATAATCGGATTCAGCTGATTGCGGACCCTTTGCACCCATGCGCTGTGGACATAACCTCCCCAAACTCGATGCCAGAGGGGATTGTACCCAGGGCCATCCTCTGAGATCACATCCTGATAAATGTTTAAAATATCATCGCGAAAATGCTGAAAGAGGATTTTGCTCTTATCAGATGCTTCCTGGTGAACGCTTAATGATTCTGATGTGACCCTGCCCAACTTTGATATCGGTGCAGAAGCAGAAGAAATTAATTGCCCAGGGATCGCTAGTATTGCCAATCCAAGACCGCTCACTTTAAGGAATTCACGACGGTTAATATTTCTTTTCACAAGCGGCATTATACCAAGAATGTGGACAAAAATAGTGGGATTTACTTCTTGAGATCAGAAAGAAGATAAGGCGGATCAACACGCAGAAAATAGGACCGGAAGGCTGCAACTTCTTCTAGCAGATCAATCAGGTCTTGCTTGACCTTCTCGAGATTTAACGATCTCGGTCTATTTACACGAGTAACTACCATCTCTTTTCCATTTAATAAGAATTCAATGTCCCCTTTTTCTCTCAGGAATTCGAGACTTTTTCCTATCACTTTATCGGTTTGCCCTATCGCAACCTCAAGCTCAATTATGTTCGCTTCTCCATTTTTTTGTTTGATGCAGTAATTGAGATGCCCTATCATTTTTTTCATGTAGGTATTAAATGAATCATCAATTGATGCAATGTTGAAAAGATATATTTCAAGCGGGTCTGTTATTTCAAAAATTTCCCTAAGCGTGTCCATGTTTGGTGGAGAGACAAGCAGGGCGAGTTTTATAGATTTATTGATTTCAAGTCTATTGGAATGACGGATTCGATCAATTTTAATGCCTTCAGCCCAATAGACGATTTCAGGTTCTTTTACCATTTTTTCAAGAATTTCATACTGATTCAGGGCAAAACGGTAATCATGAACTTTTAATTTACTTTTTTCATTGTGAATTTCTAGTAAATCTGATCTCGCTTCTCTATGATCAAGCCATTCAAGCAGTACCTCACCATTTGAGCGAAAATCATCACGCCGCAGATAAAACGCAAGATCAAATAAGCCATCTGGAAGGCTCTGGTCAGAGGATCCCCACCAAATTGTATTTCTTGAAAATCCATTCATATCTTTTAAAATCAATTTTCGATGCTCTTGCGACCTCCCGATGAATGAAGCTTTTTCTATCTCCAGGTTTCTTGCTGCCAGAACGACAGGCGGATTACCTGGACCAAAAGGCGCCAGTTGTTCAGTTTCCAGGAGCAGAGCTTCATTGATATTATTTAATGGCAGATAAGCGTCAATTTCCAAATTTCTTTCCATTGTTAATCCGGAGATCGCCCGGGAGACTGTATTTGAAAGGTTCTCACGGAATTCGAAAATATTCTCAACATTTATCGAAAGACCTGCGGCCATTGGATGACCGCCAAATTTGATTAGAAATTGACTGTTTTCCTGGATTGCATTTATGATATTCACCCCTTCGATTGATCGAGCCGAACCGGAGGCGATTCCGTTCTGACTGCATAAAAGAATTGCCGGTTTATTGAATTTTTCAACCAGGCGGCTTGCTGCGATTCCCACCACGCCTTTTTCCCACTTTTCATGTTCAAGAACGATAACCGGATATTGACTCAGCTCCTGGTTCTTTTCAAGCAGCTCAACTGCTGACTTGAAAACCATTTCGGATGTGATTCTCCGTTGATTGTTATATTCCTCCAATTTTCTTGCGAAAATCAGTGCATCTTTTTCATCATTTGAAAGCAGAAAATTCACTACAGGATTAGCATCACTCAATCGCCCGACTGCATTCAGGCGGGGAGCAAATAGAAAGCCAATATGAGATTCATTTATTACTGGACTATGAAATTCTGCTGAATTGGCAATTGCTTTAAATGCTTGCCTGGGATATTTGGAGAGTATTGACAGACCCGCTTTAGCATAATAGCGATTATCACCTGTAAGATCAGCCAAATCCGCAATGGTTCCAAGTGAAACCAGGTCCAGGCAGGAATCTTCTGCTCCATCCATATTTTCGGACAAAAATAATGCCCGTATGAGTTGAAAAGCTGTTCCAACCCCGACCAAAGAATGGAAAGGATGACTATGAGGAAGCAGATGGGGATTGATAGTGGCAAATGCTAACGGAAGAATACCACCAGGGATATGATGATCGGTAATAATTGTATCTATTCCTGATGCAGTCAGGTATTGAATTGATTCGACTTCTGTAATTCCTGTATCACAAGTGATGATCAGATTCGATTTCGATTCTCTCAGGAATCTCTGCAAGCTTGCCAATTGAATGCCATGGGATTCATCAGCACGAACTGGAATATGGAATTTAACATTGGCACCCAACTTGCGCAAACCATCAACTAAAACAGCTGTGGATGTCTGTCCATCCACATCAAAATCCCCCCAGATACCAATCTGTTCATTCTTTTTTATAGCGTGTTTTACACGTTCAACGGCTTTTTCTATATCTGGAAAATCAAAGGGTGATGATTGATCAGATCTCTTCGGTGTAAGGAATTGTCTTGCCTGTTCAATAGTAACAATTCCTTTTTTCGAAAGCTGTTCAGCTATCAGCAACTTTTCCTGAAAGGCTGCACTGATTTCAATGCTGGGTGTTACAGGTTCAGGTTCCAACCACTTCATATGCATTTCTAAAAAGCGATCTCATCAATTTGATCGAAATTCAGGTCATCAGGTATCCAATCGCTATCGGTTCCATTTTCTGCTTCCTCATTCGCGCCTGCTTGAATACCCCGCTCGCATAAAGAGCGGTATTGACAGAAAGCGCATTTTTTTTCGTTGGATGTTTTTTTAAAATCTCCCTGTTCAATTTGAGATATTTCAGAAACAAGGCTGGAAAGCATTGCTCTGCTGTTTTCGTGGATCGCAGCTGAATGATCATGGATAATTTTGATTTCAGGAAAATTGGGAAACCAGTATTCCATAGCTAGATCCTGATATTGAGACTCTGATGACTGCGAAAATATGTTTACACGGGTTTCATATGCTAAAAAAGTATAGAGAGAGGTTTGAACAGATTGAAGGTACTTTTCCTTACTTGGCATTAGTGAGGTTGTTTTCCAATCACAGATCCTAATCTTCGTGGTATTCATATAAGTAATGAAATCAAAAACTGCCATCAATCGATATCCTTCAAAAGGCATGATTACAGAGAATTCACAAAAATAATTAAAACTCAGATATTGATTAATATATTCCTGAAAACGAACAAACCAGATTCCAAGATCAGGATCATCAATTGTGTCTCTAAGGGTTTCTGCCGATATTCCCAAAAGGTATTGGTGAGCAACAAGATGAAACCTGTTTCCCATTAACATCCGTTTCTCCATATTCATAACCGGTTGACTGGTGATCGCTGGCCAATTTTGCTTAAGAATGTATCTCAATTCAAATCGACGAGGGCAATCCAGGTAATCCTGAAGGTTATTGGCACTGAAAATAAAACTAACGGCTAATGGCATGGTTGATCTCCCACCAATTTCTGATAGCACCAAGGGGTATCGCTTCGTGGCAGTCGTTCTGCCGGCCGGTATTCCATGTAATCACCAATTGCCTTCTGGCGCGGGTAATGCCGACAAATAAAAGTCGCAGTCTCTCAGCGCAATAATCCTTGCGCGCTGCCAAAGTCGCGAGACCTTCATGCTTATTCAATTCAAGGCTATCTCCTTCAGATATAGCCTTAAGTTTTGATAAAACTTCCGCTTCCAGGTTCAAATTCTGGCGCACAAACCATTTTTCAGAAATATAACGGTCGTTTTCCTGCATCGATGGAAAATCATAATTATTTACTGATAAAAGATAAACTCTATCCCATTCCAATCCTTTTGCTTTGTGAATCGTAGAAATCACTGCTTTTCCGCGGTAGTTTTCCGGATTAAACCCTAGATCATCTTCAGAAAAACCATACAACTTGAATTTATTCTTCAAAATCGTGGACAATTCATCACAGAAATCTGGAAGCTCCCATTTTGGATTAAGGTCCTTGGCTGATTTCATGATCACAGCCAACTTATGGCAGAGCGCCAAGTCTGCAGGCTCGGAAAATAATCCCATACCTACGGTCATGATCATCTGATCGATTGGAAGCAGAACAGACCGTTGCCAAACAGCAATTTGCCTGATCGCCGCAACAATTAATGCCTTTTGTGTGGATTCAAGCTCCTGATTGGATATATGTTCCACTGCAGCGTCCGGGTCTTTCAGGATTTCTTCCACGGGAATTCCTTGAACATTTTTTAGTACCATTTGGGCTAACTGTTTTTGGGGTTCTGGCCAGGATTGGTTGAGTTTTAGAATTGAAAATATCGCTTCGATCAGATACTTGTGCGTTGAAGGATGAACAAAGTAGAGCAAAATGTCGCGTATGATCTTGGCAACATCACGTGTGTTTTGGCTGCTGTTTAACATTTCTTTAATAGGCACACCCAATGCTGTTAGTTCATCGGCTATTTCTACACCGCGCGCATTTCTTGGTACCAGGACTGCAATTGTCGCATCTGGATTTTTGGCGATCCATCTTTTAACAGATCGGGCGACGATCCGGATCTCTTTTTCGGGGGATAACGGTTTTACTGACAGATAGATTTCATTCGGCTCATCCAAAGGATTCTGCTGGGCATCTCCAGGAGGAGTAGGGAGAATTAATGGAAGTCCGAGAGTGTCCCTTAATACTTCAACCGGATGACTTTGGCGTGTCCATTCGTTCAGATAATTTGCAAAGTCCATAATACTTTGTGTGGACCTACCGGAGTGTTTAAGGTCAATTTGAACAACCTCCGGTTCCTCAATGAAATCTCTTAATAATTTAGGATCTGCAGTTGTGAAAGTCTCAAAAATTGCCTGGTTTGTATCTCCGACCCTCACCCAGTTGCCGTTATCGCCACAAAGCAGGCGAAGCAATTTTTCCTGGATCAAACTGCTATCCTGGGCTTCATCCTCCAGAATATAAGGCCAACGGTAACGCAGTCTCTGCAGATAATCAGGATTATTTAATAAGACCCGATAAGCAAGGCGGATTAAATCTTCAAAATCGACAGAGCCTCTGTTGGATAAGGCACGCTGGTAATCACTATAGATAGCATATCCCAGTTCCAAAAGCTGATCTGACTGGTTTAAAAAGTACGGATGAGTAAAGAGATTTTCTGGTGTTATCTGAAGATCTTTTGCCACTTTGATAAAAGCAGCGCTTACCGAGCGTAATAGTTCATTCCATTGATAGATGTTTTTTTCACGCGGCTGACTTGAATCAGAATACAATTTTAGGAATTCTGGATGTATCCTGATCCAGCCAGAAACGCACTGGTTGAGGATTTCACTACTGGTCCTTTCATCAGCAATCGAGAAACGGTTATCGATCCCTGCCAGGTCTGGATGCTCACGCACAATATCATATGCTAATCCATGCAGAGTCCTGACACGATAACCCACGCCTGGCATGAGATGAAATTCCCGCAAGAATCCAGCTACTCTGGCAGCAAAATTATCCACAGCAGAATTAACCAGCGTTACGATCAACACTTCCTGATTTTCCTCAAGCGACTCGCTTGCTACCAGTTTTGACGCCAGCATTGAAAGCGTATGGGTCTTGCCGCTTCCAGGGACAGCTGAGATTCCCAGTTTTCCACCTGAATATTCCAAAACTTCTTTTTGGCCAGGACGTGGTTTAAACATCGCTGCCGCCCTTAAATTGGTACACTCGCTTTTGCAGAGTTTGAAAGGCATGTAGAAGGGGTCCTTTTTGTTCGGCCCCATTTTCATTTGTTCGGACAGTACAAGCAAAGATTCTTTTTCCACACCGATTGATCAAACCCTTAACGATCCTTTCCATTCCAGCCTGGTTGGCTTCAAACTCGTGGGCTTCGGTCCAAAGCGTATTTCGATCTCTGTTGCGGTTGAGCAAGTAGGGATTGGTCAAAGGTTGGTTCAATCTCTCCCACCAGCCCAGACTGCCAATATCCAACCAAAATTGGTATTCAACTTTTGTGTTTTGCATCAGAAAGGTGTGCGCCGGGGCGATTAATACAGCATCATCAACTTTTTCCTCAAAATTATTGATCGCTGACGGAAGCAGGCCATTTTCAACTGATCGGATATACTCAAAACTGGATGATATATCATCCATGCCAAGCACTAGGGCTAAAAACTGGCGAAAAACACGGATAGATCGCGTTACCTTGGCGATCCTTGAGGCAGCGTTGAAATCAGCAAACAGTCCAAATCCTTGCTGCGAAAACAATTCGCCAAAAATTTCACTGAAAAACACATCCAGTGGTTGAGGATCGCGAGATTTGTATTGCTTTAGCCAGTCATTAATTCTTTCAAGTTTTTCTCCAACTTGATATGTTATCCTCTCCTGCATCTGATGGTTGGTTATGCTGTCAAACGACCTCAGCCCATCCAATGACCGCTTTTCCGAGAAAAGTGTCCTGACGATCAGGTCGGCTTTAACGATATCAATCTTTGGCAAGATAATCATTAGCGCATTACGCATTTCATATGAGGAGATCTGAAGCTGCCACTGCGGATGAGCCATTTTTGCATAAGTGAAGAAAGCTCGGATCTTGGGATCATTTATATACATTTGGGAAGGGCGTGAAGACCGGTTGAAAATTCTTAGTGAATCCAGAATTGTTGATATTGAAAAATTTAAAGCATCTGAAAGATATGGGGAAAGGATGACAATATCCTTTGGTCTGGTGTTTTGAGAATCGATCAATTCTTTTATCTGATTGCAGATACCTGTGATCATTTCAGGGTAAAAATGATAATCATTGATCGTGAGTACATCATTGAATTCATATGACAACGTTGATTTGCGCTCATGGAAAATGCATTCCTGAAGTGCAGAAGAAAAAGTGAATAATGATTCATTCTGCTCGATCTTTGTCTCCAGGTATTCTTTTTCATTGCAGATTGATTTGATACTTAACGCGCTAATAGGATCCGCTCCGAGAAAGGATCTGAAACCGCCATAATGATCATAAAGAATCATTGCAGAATCAAAATTCGGGATGATTTCTTTAATCAGATCGTGAGTTGCCGGGATATCTTCTTCAATATTTTCAGCCATTAAAACCCGAAAGTTGCTATAGAAATATTCTTTAAAAATCTCCTTTTTCCATAGATTAGTAAGAAATACTTCGATCAGCAAGGAAAAATCAAGCAGATTATTTGCATAGCAATAATTTCTGAATTCCTGTGCACAAACTAAAACTTGATCAAATGCCTTTGATAGCCCTGCATCAAGATTACTGATAGATTTTAGCCAATGAGAAATTTCATTCATTGGGAACCGGATTATGGCGGATTTATTCATATCATCCAAGATTTGAGCATAGAGGCGATTTCTTGATAGAACTACTGACTGGAAAAAACCCTGCTCAATAAAATTGGATATTACCTTTTCCATGCAGTACTGGGCAGTCTCTGTTGATAGGAATTGGGGAGGTAGAAATGGATTTAAAAAACCAGCTTCTTTAGCGATAACAGGCCAGAACAAACCAACCATTCTACGCGCAAGACTCCCGAGCGTCCAAATTTCAGGAATAGAACCTCTAATATGTAATTCTTGATTGATGTAATCAAAATAGGGTTTTCCAAGGCTGCGCTGAGGAACGAGAATGAGGATCTGATGCCCCTGGAAATCCGCAAGAAGTTTTCCAAGCCGGGCTAACGCGACAGTGGTTTTTCCGGTACCAGCCTCACCTTCAAGAAAAAGAGATTCATTTAATGGAATATTAAATATTCTCTCTTGATCTTTATTCCATAAATCAGGTTTCATTACCTCAAACCTTTATGCAACAGGAAGGTGTCTATTGATTTAATCACATCAATGACTTGTCTGGATTTGATTTTATTAAGAGGGAAAAAACGCAGCAGCAGTAAGAAAAGTGTAAATCCTGCATAAAGGATAGGTAGAGAAATATCTCCTTTAGTTGCAAGAATAAAATGCATGATTACAAGAATTACTACTAAATATACCGATTTATGTAAAGCAGCCCAGGATTTCCCCATTCTCTTTTGAATTTTGGTGATGGATGTGATCGCTAATGGGATAAACAGAATCAAGGCAGCCAAACCTATTTGAATAAAAGGTTTAAAACGAATCTCATTATGAATCCAGGCCAAATTAAATTTAAAATCAAAAAAGATGAAAATAATAAAATGAAGAGCCGCGTAAAAAAAGGCAAATAGTCCCAATGTTTTTCTGATTTTCAGAAAAGCAGTTAATCCAAAAATGGTATTGATGGGTGTACAAACCAGCGAGAGCAATAAAAGGTTTACCGCTGTATGCCCTGTATGCAAAGTAGCTGCCTGAATTGGATTGGGTGTCAGATCATTTTTCGCAAAATTAATGATCATCAGCATAAAAGGGATAACACATAGGATGGATGTAATGATCTGCCCGCGGCTGGTTTTCATTCTTAGAAATTAATGGAAAGATCCATCCCCTCATACAAACCTGCAACTTCGTCCTCATAACCATTGAACATCAAGGTCTCCACCCGGTCTCCCTTCCCAATGTGCATCTCGCTCGTCTGTGTCCAGCGTGGGTGCGGTACGTTAGGATTCACGTTGGCATAAAATCCATATTCACTGGGGTTTAACGTCATCCAAAAAGAAATGGGCAATTCATTGACAAGTTCAATCTTGATGATGCTCTTGATCGATTTGAATCCATATTTCCAGGGAACAACCACCCTTATCGGGGCGCCATTTTGAGAAGTCAAGTTTTTTCCATATAAACCGGTTGCCAAAATGGTCAGGTCATGCATGGCTTCATCAATACGCAGCCCTTCAACATACGGCCAGGGATAGACACTGCTTCTTTGTCCAGGCATTTGAACAGGATCAAGCAGTGTTTCGAATCTTAAAAATTTTGCGTCCGAAGTTGGCTGAACAATTTCCAAAAGTTTGGATAGTGGAAAGCCGATCCAGGGAATAACCATCGACCAACCCTCCACGCATCTCATCCGGTAAATCCTTTCTTCCTGTTTGAATAACGTGTGCAGCTCGTCGATAGAAAATGATTGCGGCTTGTTCACATAGCCGCTGATATTAACTGACCAGGGTGAGGTTATAAAATCTTTGGCAAGGTCCGTAGGTCTGGATTTATCACTTGAAAACTCATAATAATTGGTAAAGCCGATGATATCCTCATACCTCGTGAGCGGATTACCCAATTCATCATTCATTTTCATTGTTGCCGGAAGGTTAATGTCCGCAGTCGCTGTGGTTTGAAGACTCTTGGGTGAGGACCGGCAAGAACCGGCGAGCAGAGAGCCCGCAGATAGAGAGAGCGCGTTTTTGATGAATCTGCGCCTGGAAAGATAAAGCGCTTCCGGTGTTATTTCAGATTCTGGAATGGATTTCCGCATTCATAAACCTTTCAATTGACCAGCCAGTAGGAGATCTCATCCAGTTTAATGGTTAAGCCAGGTGTTTCCCTGGCATTAATAAACAAACCAAAATGGCCATCATTATTCAATGAGGAATTCGAAATTTCTTCGAGAAACTGGCCATTGGCATACAAACGGATGCGTTCATCTTTTGCCCAGACACCAAGAACATTGGATTTGTTGGCGCCGGAATTAATAACCGGTGAAGCGGATTTCTCGGTCACAACTGTTAATCCTGCTGCATCCCATTTCTTTAATGTGTAACCACCATCACAGGTCAGCCCATAAAAAAATGCGAATCCATCTTGCATATTTGGCGCTCTGAAAACAAGGCCATATTGGTCCTTGCCACTGCAGCCGGAAATATCGAACTTGCCTTCAATAAATATATTTTTTGGTTTCTTTTCGTAAAACAAATACCAGCGAAGGCCGTCAGATGTTTTTGTGGTTATTGCTGTAATTCCACCTCCTGAGGGCTTGAAGACGGTGTTATCCGAAGTAAAACTGCCTGATCCAAACCAATTTCCGGCGTTTGCCAGGTCGTCCTTCCAGTTGGGCTGGCCCAGAGATTTGACAGGATCATTATTATCCAAGGTTGGTGCGGGAACCGATGTTTCTGTTGGCAACAAGGTAGCTGAAAAAGTTGGTTCCATGGTAGTAGTTGGATTTTTGATCAATTGATCAAGTGCTGTAGCTGTCATAACAATAGCTGCTTGTGTTGCGACTTTATCATCAAACGATAAAGGTTTTGTTGTGGAGAATGTACAAGAAATTGCGATCAGCAAAAGAAAAACGATAGGAGTGTATTTTGTCATGTTAACATTCCTTTACTTAGACTGGTTTTATTATATTAGAAAAAGAAAGTGGTTGATAAATCATGCTTCTCTTGTATAATGCTCAAGAAATGACTGAAGTTAATCCAATAAATATCCTGGCTGTTGATTGGGGTTCAAAACGGATTGGGATTGCCATTAGTGACCCTTCTGGAAGATTTGCGAGGCCACTTGGAGTAATCAACCACATATCGCGAACAGAAGATGCTAAGAAGATCTTCGTGCTATCAGTTGAAAACTCAGTGAAAGATATTGTTATGGGGGTGACATTTGATGATGAGAATAATTTGACGCCCAACGGGAGAAGCGCAAGTCGTTTGGCGGATGCAATCACAGAATTGTTTGGTAAACGCGTAATTCTCTGGGATGAAGCTTTTACTACCAAAGAGGCAAAAAAATTGCAGCTTGAAAAAGGAATC
>CAZBNE010000003.1:0-49370 GCA_964493155.1 uncultured Pelolinea sp. | reverse complement strand
ATCCTTTATTCCTTAAATTTATTTTTGAACAAAAAGGCACTAAATTCACCCGCGTCTTCCATTGAATCCAAGCAAATATTTGTAATCAATCCTGGAGAAACTGCTGAGGAAGTTGTCAAAGATTTAGTAAATGCACAATTAATTAAGGAACATGATGTTTTTGTTTATTATTTGATATATAAGGGAATCGACCGTCAGCTCCAGGCGGGCACATATGCCTTGAATCCAGTATCTACCCCAATAGAAATTGCCGAAGCATTGCATGACACAACTCCTGATGACATTTCATTTTCATTTTTAGCCGGCTGGCGGGCAGAAGAAATTGCCGCCCTCTTGCCAACTTCAGGCTTGAGTATTAATCCAGATGAATTTATAAATTTCATCATAACTCCTCCGACCTCATTCTCTGACCGTTTTATGCCTAGAATAGTATCTCTTGAGGGATATTTATTTCCTGATGGTTATCAAGTAATGAAAACGACAGTCACCGAGGAATTGATTGAGCAGTTTCTGTTAAATTTCTTTAGTCATCTACCGGTGGATTATGAAACCAAACTTCAAAAATCGAATTTAGATCTCAATCAGGCAATTATTCTGGCTTCCATTATTGAAAAAGAGGCGATCCTCCCGGAGGAGGCGCCATTGATTGCCAGTGTGTTTATCAATCGCCTGAATGTTGGTATGCCGTTGCAGAGTGACCCAACAGTCCAATATGCTTTGGGGTATTCTGATGAGTTAAAATCGTGGTGGAAGAATCCACTTTCTGCATCTGATCTAACTTTTATTTCTCCATATAATACCTATCTGAATATTGGACTCCCACCCACCCCTATCTGCAACCCAGGATTGAACTCAATCATTTCAGTATTAGAGCCAGCAGATACGGATTATCTTTTTTTCAGGGCGGCATGTGATGGATCAGGCAGGCATATTTTCAATATACTTTATCAAGATCACCTAAAAGCTGAATGTAAATAATTAATTGGCAATAAAAAACGCGAGTGGCAAATTATCCATCCGCGTTTTTATTGAAGGAAACCACTACTTTTGTGTTGTGTAACCAGGACCCTCTTTATAAAAAGAGGCATTTGCTTCAATTGCGCCAGTCAGGTCAACATATTCTCCCTGTTTTAAAATTCTGGTTGCAGGCATTATTACCGGTTCTCCTTCCCGGTCTTCACCTTTATAAATATCAAAAAATCCTTTGGTATCAAGCGGGGCGGATAAAATTTCACCTCCCTCAGCTTCAAAATCAACAGGAACTTCGGAAAGTTCAAAGATCGCTGAATTTGGGCACTCTGCTTCACATGCGCCGCAATCAATGCAGGCATCCGGATCTATATAATAGGTTGGATATTCTTCAACTGGTTCGCCGGGAGAAATACAATCCACTGGACAGACTTCCACACAACTACTGTCGCGCAGGCAAAGGTTGGTTATGACTCTTGGCATCTTTATTCTCCTAAGAAATCTTCTACTATTTCAAAAATTCAAATTTACTTTTTCCCAATCTACCAAACTCCAAAAGGCTCCAACAAAATCGGGGCGCCGATTCTGATATTTTAAATAATACGCGTGCTCCCAAACATCAATCGTCAGAATGGGATGCAGGCCTTTGGAGATCGGTGAATCCTGATTAGGTGTGGTTGTAATGACCAGGTCACCTGAGGCATTTCTGCACAGCCAGCCCCAACCGCTGCCAAATACCCCGATAGAGGCATCGCTTATTTCTTTTTTAAATAGATCAAAACTGCCGAATTTTAAATTGATTGCTTCAGCAAGCCTGCCAACTGGCGCTCCGCCTTTATTAGGTCCTAATTGCTGCCACCAAAGGTTATGGTGGTAAAAACCGCCGCCATGGTTCCGCACAGCGTTGCGGACATCTTCAGGCACTTTTTCTAAATCGCCAAGTATTGCAGTTATGTCCATTTCATAAAATTCAGGATACTTTTCAAGTGCGGCGTTTAGTTTTGCCGTATAGGTCGCATGGTGCTTGTCATGATGAATCTCAACTGTTTTGGCATCCATAATAGGTTCAAGAGCGTCATACGGATAAGGTAATGCTGGAAGTGAGAAAGCCATTTTTTCTCCTTTTGTATTCTTATATTAAATCTTATAATTATTGGATATCTCTGTCAATACATTTTTTCTGGTTTCAATTAGCCGATCCAAGCTAAGAATATTTTAATTTTATTCAGAATATCCAAAAAAAACGTATTCCCTTGCCAATCTTCAATTATATTCTACGGGTATACGGCATATAAAAAGGATCTCTGGTGTTAGGAAATGCAATTTTAAAAAATACTTTCATTTTTGGGCAGCATTGAATTATAGAGGTCTACATATTGCATTGCCGACTTTTCCCAGGAAAAATCAACGCTCATTGCCCTCTTCTGAATTGCCTTCCATTTCTTGATATTTTCAAAATCTTTCAATGCATTTTGTAAACACATTACAAATGCGAGCCCATCGGGTTGTTTAAATAGATAGCCGGTTTTGTTTTCTGCAGGTTCTGAAATTATGGAGTCTTTTAATCCGCCTACTGCCCTTGCGACAGGAACACAACCATAGCGCATCGCTATCATTTGGGATAATCCGCAGGGTTCATACAATGATGGCATAAGGATGATGTCACCTGAAGCATATAGCCGATGAGCCAGTATATTATCGAATTTAAGTACAATCCTGATACGATTTGGCATTTGCACTTCAAGATTTTTTAATCCAAACTCCAGGTCTTTCTGTCCGCTCCCTAAAAATATCGCTGACCAGTCATTGCCAATAAGTCCTGGTAAACCTTTAATTATTAGGTCAATTCCTTTTTGGTTTGATAACCTTGAAATGAGGATCAGCAACGGCTTGTCGATGAATTTTTCCAAACCAAACTCTTTCAAGATGATCTTCTTATTAATCAGGCGGTTGTTTAATTTAGTAAGAGAATAGGTATTTGGAATATATTTATCAGTTGCTGGATCCCATAACTCAGTATCTATTCCATTTAAAATTCCTGTTGTTTTTGACCTGTTTGCCATAAAAAAGGTGGCCAAGCCATACGCGAATTCAGGTTGTTTTAATTCCTCTGCGTAAGTTGGCGAGACCGCAACAATTTCATCAGCTTTTTCCAATCCCATGGGGAGGGGAAGAAATTTCGCCCAAGTAGGAAGCAGCTCCGATTCTAACGGGTCAAGTTGAAATTCCCGCATGACTGTCTGGCTGCCTTCTCCCAAAAACGGAAGATTATGGACTGTAAGCAATGAACGGACAGATTTATAAAACCGATCATTCTTTCTCTTTCTGGAAAGTTCATAAACAGAAATGGCTGTGTGCCAATCATTGGTATGAATCAGATCCGGTTTCCAATCGATTACTTTAATCAACTCCAGGCAAGCCATTGAAAAGAAAATAAATTTCCTGGCGTCCTCTATTTGTGTGAAATTGTAAACATGCTTATAACCAGCGGAGTTTCCAGAGCGTTTTATTAAATAGTAAACAATTCCCTGATTAGAAAATTGATAAATTCTGCCTTTCGCAAACCCCCTAATTGTTTTCACCTGAATCTCAGATATTTTGGAAAGAGGGGGGGTGGATGACTCGATCCCGGCATGAAATGGAATAACCACCCGGATATCAACGTTTCGACTGTCCTTTGTCACCAACTTGGAAATTGCTTTTGGGAGTGATCCCGCATAATCTCCCAGACCTCCGATCTTTACGTAAGGATCGGCTTCAGCCGTAATAAAAAGGATACGTAAGGATGGCAACATTATTTTTTCATCAGGATTTGGTATTCTCAACGATCTCGATGTAATCCTTGGTCAATTTCTGCTCGGTGGAAACCCCCAGTAAATTGATCAAATCAATAATGATGATCGCTTTTTCTTCCGCATCTTTTTCGCTCCAGGTGCGCGATTTCACCTCCAGGAAATAACCGAGAGCCGGTTTGATCATTTTGTCGATATTGATAAAGAATTCTTCACCATTAAATTCAACCAAATATCGTGTGCGGTCTTTTTCTATTTCAGATTCAGAAAGAGGCTTAAAATATTCACGATAGAACCGCAAACTTTGATCAGCCGGGGCGATAAAGCGGCTTCTTGAAAGTACCACATCCTTGGGGTATTCACGTTCGCGTTTAGGACCAACAAGCGTCAAACGTGACCTTACATTTGTAATCTTCCCGTCCCGTCCGATAAAATGGTCCTCACGGAATCGCAGGCGGCCTTCACTGTTCTCTTCAAACTCAAAATAGGTATCAAATTCGTGATAATGCCTGGTACGTATTATTTTTAACTCACCGCCTTCAATTATTTTAATCACTGATTCAGGATCAGTGATCGCCACTTTTAACTGAATTTCGAAGCTTTCCTCCTGAGTAGCACCGCCAATGGCAATCAACTTCGAGATAATTGATTTTTCTCGCTTGGTAATGAATTTATCGATCTTTTCAGCATAGCTCTGACTGAGTCTCATTAATTCATTCTCGTCAAGACCGGAAATGACACGGTCTTGCATTAACCACTTTCCATTTACCATGACATCCGTTACGTCTGTTGACTTGCCTGCGTAAACAATCTGCGCATAAATCCCATCTGGATTATGGCGGAAATTGGGGTTATTGTGAATTGTAGACAGATCAATAATTATCAGATCAGCTCGTTTCCCGTTTTCAAGGGAACCTGTGATATTTCCGAGATGAATTGCTTGAGCGCCCTTTCGCGTAGCCATTTCAATAGTTTGACGTGCTGGAACCACTGTTGGATCTCCACTCGAACCCTTGGCGATGAAGTTGGCCAGACGCATTTCTTCAAAGAAATCAAGATCATTATTTGATGCTGTCCCATCAGTACCAATTCCTACGTTTAATCCGAGTTCAAGCATTTTTACAACCGGGGCTATGCCAGATGCGAGTTTAAGATTGGAGGAGGGATTGTGGGCTACTCCAACATTAGAATGGCAAAGTGTTCTTATTTCGCCTTCGTCGATATGGACACAATGAGCAGCAATAGTCTTTGCCTCAAAAACACCTTGCTTTTTAACCCAGGGGACCACTGGCATACCATTCTCCTTGCGCATATTTTCCACTTCTTCTTTTGTTTCAGAAATATGGATATGCAGAGGGAGATCATATTCCAGCGCCAGGTCAGTACAGGCTTTTAGGATCTCAGGAGGGCAGGTATAAGGTGCATGGGGAGCGACAGAAGGGACAATCAGAGGATGGTCTTTATATTCTTGCATGAAATTGCGGGTATATTCAAGCGATTCTTCATAGGAATGCGCATCCGGTGTGGGGAACTTCATGACTGTCTGTGAGCAAATTGCACGAAGGCCAATCTCGGCAGTTGTTTTGGCGACATCAGCTTCAAAATAATACATATCATTAAAACAGGTTACGCCAGTTCTGATTAATTCCGCGCATGCTATTTTGGTTCCCAAGGCAACAAATTCGGGAGAAACAAACTCACGTTCCACAGGCATCATATACCCAAGCAGCCAAACATCCAGGCGCAGGTCATCAGATAATCCTCGCAACATGGTCATGGGGACGTGTGTGTGAGTATTTATGAATCCAGGCATAACTACTTTGCCTTCGCAATCCATAAGTGAGTCTGCTGAGTATGATTGCAGAATTTCATCCTCAATTCCGGCTCTAATTATCCTGTCCCCTTTGATAGCAATCGCTCCGGGATTAAATTGGTTAAAATCCTTGTCAATCGTTAGAACAATTGCATTCTTGAGAATCAGGTCAACTTTTTCCATTTTAATGATTCCTTTTCGTTTTGAATTATCTCTTTCAGTAAAACCAGAATGTAACTTCCCGCCCATTGGTTGAAATTGGATGGATGCCCACCATAGTTCATCGATTTATTAAAAACTCTCCCCTGAAGGTGAACTTGTATTTGAAGCCCTTTTTCTGCATTTTCTTTTTGAATGAGATTAATTACCATTTCATCAGCTTTGTCTTTATTGTATATTGAACTCTCTTGTATAGAAAAATATTCATGCGGCCAGCAATTCGAATTCTCTACTGAAATCTCCAACCAATCCATTAGCAAATCCGCGATACCCGAATATATTTTTTCATGATTGACGATCAATTTGAGGTTATTTAATTTGATTTGATCAGAAACTACTTTTTCAAGGGTTATATCATCTTCCCCATAAACAAAATTTCCAAGGGATTGCTTTATAGTAAACTCAACAGGAGTGATCAATTCTTGCGCCAATTCACGCGTATTGGCTTTGGCAGTGATCCGAATGTCAACCCGACCAGGATGAGCTGCAAGCCCTACAGTCGGATTACTCATTTTTTCGAGATCTGACACTAATTGATCCACACTTGATTCCCCAATACCAGCTGTGTGGATAGTGCGGATCAACATCACGCTTTCAATAGGGAACTTGGATTTAATTATTGGGAGAACTTCGCTGTTTAAAAGAGTTTTCATTTCAGAAGGGACCCCCGGGAGAGAAAACAGAATCTTTTGATTCTCTTCTAAATAAAAAGCCGGCGCAGTGCCTACCGGATTCGGAATCGCAACTGCACCAACCGGGATGAATGCCTGGCGTTTATTATTTTCCGTAGGATACCGACCATAAGCTTCAAACCTGGTAAGGATCTGTTCCCATAAATCAGATTTATACTCCGTTTTGCGATTAAAAGCGCGCGCTACCGCATTTCGGGTAGGATCATCAATAGTAGGACCAAGCCCGCCAGTTGTGATGATAATATCTGCACGTTCCAATGCTGCGCGAATCTCAAGGGAGATTCTCTCTTCATTATCACCGATCATCGAAGCATGAAAAATATCTATTCCGGCGGAATTAAGTGTTTTTGCGATAAAACTTGTATTTGTATCCTGTATTACACCAAGTAACAATTCTGTTCCGATTGTAATAACTTCAGCAACTGGCATAATATTCCTTCATTTATATAAACTGGTAGATACATAAAGTGTAACCTCAAAAATAAGAAAGACAATAAGGTTAGAATAAATTCAAGGATCATTAATGAACAACTCAAAAATAATTGTTTGAATTGGACCAATTTGGTTTGCTGAAATGAAAACTACCGGAAAATCATTGGGAAAATGGGGAGAAGAACAAGCGCTAAATTACCTTGTTTCGAATGGAGTGGTGATCCTGGGAAGAAATATCTTCACTGAATACGGAGAAATTGACTTGCTTGGCAAGCTCAATGATATTCTTCTATTTATTGAAGTAAAGACATCCCGAACACATAAATTTGGATTTCCTGAGGTTTCAGTCAATTTAAGAAAAATGGATCATATGATAAATTCTGCACAAAGATATTTGCAGGATCACGAAGAAATAATCAATGACTGGCGAATTGATGTCATCGCGATTGAAATAAATATTAATGACGAAATCGAGATTAAATGGTTTAAAAATGCTATTACAAAATAAAAAAAGACTGGTTGTGATAGTTGGACCAACTGCAGTTGGAAAAACAGAAATCGCGATTGAACTCGCTGAAGCACTTAATGGTGAGATCATATCAGCGGATTCGCGTTACTTTTATCTCGGAATGGATATCGGTACCGCCAAACCCGATATTGTTCAGTTGGCTCGTGTAAGGCACCACCTTATCAATGTTGCGAAAATCAATGATAACTGGAGCCTCGCAAATTTCCAACAGGCTGCCAATGCTGCAATTGGGGAGATTATTTCAAAGGGAAAACTGCCTTTTTTGGTTGGCGGAACCGGTCAGTTTATCCGTGCAATTATTGAAGGCTGGCAGATCCCTGCAAAGGCAGAGGACTTAAGAATTAGAAGGGCGGTGGAGAAATGGATAGACATCACCGGGGCTGAAGAAGCCCATAAAAAATTGTCTATTATCGATTCCACTGCAGCTGAACTGATCGATTTTCGTAATAAACGTCGTACGATAAGGGCATTAGAGGTGATTTTTCACACCGGGAGAAAATTCTCTGAACAGAGAACAAAAGGGTATGTGGATTTTGAATATAAGATAATAGGGCTTCATCGTGACCGAAAGGAACTTTTTGACCGGATTGATAATCGGATAGTAGACATGTTTAAAAACGGACTTATTAAGGAAGTGGAAGAATTGTTATCTGCAGGCTATTCAATAAAAGATCCACCAATGTCAGCTATTGGATATCAGGAAGTAATTCAATATATACAGGGTTCAATCGATTTTCAGATTTGCCAAGACCAGATTAAAAAAAGATCTCATGAATATGTAAGGCGGCAGGCAAACTGGTTTAAAAAAAGCGATGAACGCATTACCTGGTTTGATGTGACTGTAAATCAAAAAGAGAATATGATAGCTTATATTAAATCAGAGAAGGGATGGTTGAATGCCTGAAGATCCATTGTTCAATTATCCGCGTCCTTGGTTAAAGAATTATGATCTTCATGTTACTGAGGAAATTGCATTTCCTCAGACAAACCTGGCAAGATTATTCAATATTTCGGCTGAAAAATACCCAAATAAGACTTTCTTATCATTTAATGATCTGTATTTTTCTTTTAATCAGATATATAAATTATCAAAAAACCTGACGACGAATTTGGTGAAGATGGGATTAAAAAAGGGTAAACGAGTAGCGTTAATCTTGCCAAATATTCCGCAATTTGTTATTGCATTTTTCGCTGTCATTAGAGCTGGGGGAATTGTTGTGGCTATGAATCCAAATTATAAGCAGAGCGAGTTCGAATTTCTATTTAAAGACTCTGATCCAGATTTTGTGATCTGCCTGGAAAAGCATAAAGAGATAATAAAGAATCTTGAGGGGAAAAAAGCCTCATTGATTACCGTAACAACCTCATCGCAAGATATTCCCTTTCTTTGCAGGGATTCAAATAAGAAAAAAAGTATTACTTCACAAACCTCGTTAAAATTATTGGATTTGATAAAGCCGGTTATGAACACTACTGAGGTCGAATATACTGCACCTGAAGACGCAGCTATTTTTCAATATAGCGGTGGAACAACCGGTATTCCCAAAGCAGCTATCGGAATGCATAAAAATCTAATTGCCAATGTCCATCAATTTCAAATGTGGTGCGATCTAAAACCGGGAATAGAAACTATTTTGGCGGTAATTCCGCTTTATCATGTTTACGGAATGGTGCTGGCATTGGCCATGAGTGCTACTATTGGTGCGAAATTAATCCTGGTTGATGATCCAAAAAATGTTGATCATATTCTTGAAGAAATCGAAAAAAATAAGGTCTCTTTCATTCCGGGTGTACCTTCAATGTATTATGCGATCAACAAAAATAAAAAAGTTAAAGAAGGAAAATACAATCTTAGTTCTATTAAGGCATGTATTTCTGGTTCCGCAACACTTCATCCACAAATTAAAGAAGAGTTTGAGCGCTTAACTGGAGGAAAGCTGATGGAAGGGTATGGTTTATCCGAAGCGCCTACTGCTACGCACTGCAATCCACTTTATGGAAAAAACATATCCGGTTCGATTGGCTTACCTCTGCCTGGAGTCAATTGCCGGGTGGTTGATTTAGATGAGGGGAAAGTAGATAAAAACCTTGGTGAAATTGGTGAATTGATTCTGAAAGGACCTCAAGTTATGCAGGGGTATCATAACAATACGGCAGAAGAAAAGGTGGCGTTGCGAGATGGATGGCTTTTTACTGGAGACGTGGTGAGGATGGATCATGATGGTTACTTTTACATCGTCGATAGAAAGAAATCCTTAATTAAAGTTAGCGGTTTCCAGGTTTGGCCAAACGAAGTGGAAAGCGTATTAAATTCGCATCCCTTAATACAAGAATCGGCAGTCGGAGGAATACCAGATTTAGAAAAAGGAGAAAAAGTTATTGCCTGGATTGTTGTCAATCCTGGGGAGAGATTAGATAAAGAAGAAATAAAAGAATGGTGTAACAAACAACTGGTCTATTATAAGCTTCCGGCAGAAATATTTTTTGTGAATGAGATCCCTAAAACAGGCGTTGGAAAAATATTGAGGAGGAAGCTGATCGCTGACTACGATAAAAAAGACCCGAATTGATCGGGTCTTCATTTTTATTTACTGACAAGCAGTTTTGGTGTTCCGCCGGTTTTTTTTACCGGAGGCGGGAACATTTTCTCAAACTCTTCTCGTGAAAGTGTCTCCACTTCAAGAAGTTTATTAGCAACAGCGTCCAGCTTCGATCGATACTTTGTTAAAATCTTCTTTGCTTGCGCATAAGATGAACTTACGAGTTTCTGGACTTCAGAGTCAATTCTTTCAGCGACTGCTTCTGAGTAATCCCTTTGTTCGCTGATCTCCCTCCCAAGGAAAACCAACTCTTCTTTTTGACCATAAACCATTGGACCAAGGTCAGTACTCATCCCTAACCGGGTAACCATTTTCCTGGCGAGCTTGGTGACATTTTCAATGTCGTTAGATGCACCCGAGGTGATGTCATTAAAAATCAATTCTTCAGATGCTCGCCCGCCAAGCATGCCGATCATTTCTGCGGTTAATTTGTTTTTTGACATGAGCGTGCGATCATCATCAGGAAGTGCGATGGTGTAGCCAGCTGCCATACCGCGTGAAATAATCGAAATTTTTTGCACTTGATCAGCTTCAGGTGTTGCCGCTAAAACGATCGCATGTCCGGCTTCATGATATGCGATGATCCGTTTTTCATCTTCACTGATCAATCGGCTTTTTCTTTCTGGTCCGGCGATGACGCGCTCAATTGCTTCCTGAAATTCATTTTGGCCTATCTGCTTCTTATTCCTGCGGGCTGCGAGGATTGCTGCTTCATTTACAAGATTCTCAATATCTGCACCTACAAAACCAGGGGTTGATTTAGCCATTACTTCAAGATCAACCTCTGCTGCTAATGGCTTGCCTTTTACATGTACTTTAAAAATCGCTTCTCTGCCTCTCATATCGGGGCGATCAAGAACAACCCGCCGATCAAAACGGCCAGGTCTTAAAAGCGCTGGATCCAGTATATCTGGGCGGTTCGTAGCGGCCATTATGATCACATTCGTATCCGTATCAAATCCATCCATCTCAACGAGCATTTGGTTTAATGTCTGTTCCCGTTCATCATGGCTGCCGCCTAAACCAGCCCCACGATGGCGGCCGACAGCATCGATTTCGTCGATAAAAATGATGCAAGGTGAGTGCTTTTTTGCCTGTTCAAATAAATCGCGTACACGGCTTGCGCCCACACCTACGAACATTTCAACGAACTCGGAACCAGATATCGAGAAGAAAGGCACACCTGCTTCGCCTGAAACGGCTTTTGCCAATAAGGTTTTCCCGCCGCCAGGGGGGCCAACTAACAATACACCTTTGGGAATTCTGGCACCCAAAGAGATGAATTTCTGTGGTTCCCTAAGAAACTCCACAACTTCCTGAAGTTCTTCTTTGGATTCATCTACACCTGCTACATCAGCAAAAGTGACCTTGGGTTGATCGCCTGAAAACATCCTGGCACGGGATTTACCAAATGACATGGCTGTATTATTGGTCCCTTGCGCCTGCCTAAAGATCAGAAAGAATGCCACTCCAACAATCAGGAAAGGCAAGATATACCCAAGTAATGAAAGAATATTTACCCACGGACCTGGCTGTTTTACTTCAATGGATACATTTGCGGCATTAAGCTCTTCACTTGTTACACCGTAATGAATCAATTGTTCAACAAGGGTTGTGTCACTTTCTTTAGTTGAGGTTTTTTCTTTGCCATCTTTTAGTGTAATTGTTAGAGTGTTCTCGTCCTCAATGATTTTCTCAATTGTCCCCTTGCGGATCTCTGTAGCGAGTTCATTAATGGGTATGACTGCTTTGCCGCTATCCTGGTTGATGTTCATAAAAACCATTGCAACAATCGCAATGAGAATTAGCAAATAAACAAAATTAGTTTGACCGCTTGATTTCACAAATTCCTCCGATAAGGGAAATATCTTTAAGTTACTCGGGTCGTATTATACCAACCATGTATAAGAGAAATGTCATAATCATATAATTAAGATACTTCTTATAGAAAAAGCCCGCTCATTAGGCGGGCTATTAATTGACTCAAATTATCGACTAAACACGGGTCACATATTCGCCGGTACGTGTATCAACCCGGATGGTGTCATTCACTTCTACAAAACTAGGCGTTAGTACTTCCGCCCCAGTTTCGACAGTTACCCTTTTTGTAACACCTGTTGCAGTATCACCTCTCACTGCGGAATCCGCCTTGGTAACCTGTAGATCAACAGTTGTGGGCAATTCAACATCCAATGGCTCATTTTCAAACAAGGTAAGTTTGATCTCAACACCTTCTTTTAAAAATTTTTTGGAATCACCGATTACTTCACCTGATAATGCAGGTTGTTCGAAAGTCTCCATATCCATGAAATGATATAAGGATCCATCCGAGTATAGGAATTGAACGTTATGATAATCCAATCGAACATCTTGTACTCTTTCACCTGAGTTAAATGTTTTTTCAAGTGTGGCAAATGAGCGCAGGTTCCTTGCTTTTATTTTTATTGATGCGTTTCCTCGGCCGGCTTTATTGTGGTGGTAATCCAGGACTTTAAATAATTGGCCATCAAATTCGAAAGTCACACCTTTACGTAAATCATTAACATCAATCATTATTGTTTCCTCAGGGTAGTTTAACAAGTCAATTATAGTCCCAAGGATTAATAAATTGCAAGGCAGGTTTTATACAATATGCTTAAAATAAAAGAACGGGCTGCCATTTATGACAGCCCGTTCAGTTTTTAGCCTAATTCAGGTTCAATGATCCCATAGCTACCATCGCGCCTTTTATAAAGAACATTAATGGCACTGGTACCAATATTATAAAAGATGAAGAAATCCTCATGCCCTAGGAGATTCATCTGTTCAATAGCTTCTAATTCATCCATAGGTACAAGGGCGAACTTCTTTCGGCGGACAATCACAGGTGAAGGTTCTTCGCTTGTCTCTTCAGTCAGTAGCTCTGATGATGGAGTTGCTCCAGCACGGCTGCGATACTTCTTACCCTTATACCTTTCTATTTGACGCTCAATTTTATCAATAACAAGGTCAAGGGCTGCTTTAATATTATCAGCTCGCTCTTCTGCCCTAAGAATGAAACCTCTTCCCCTAAGAGTGATTTGAGCAACAAATCGGTTCACTTCTTCTTTTGCAGTTTTAGCATGGACTAAATCGATACGTGTTTCGTCGATCTGGTCCAGATAGCGGTAAATGCGTGATATTTTTTTATCTATGTAATCGCGAATATCGTCATTCAGTTCCATTTCTTTGGTAAAAATATCCACTTTTTTATTCATTTGTCCTCCAATCCTTCTAATTGTAATTTGGGTAGCGGTGTTTTTGCCACAGTGAAACAGAAAACCTCTCTTGCCCCGGCAATTTTAAGGGCTTTGGCGCATTCATTCAAAGTTGATCCGGTTGTCGCGATATCATCGATCAATAAAACTGATTTGTTGTTATTATCGGTATCATTGGTTCTAAATGCATCGAAGACGTTACTCACTCTTTCTTTTGAATTTAATCCAACTTGAGATCGTGTTTCTTTCACTCTGGTAAGAGAATGCATTATAAATCTTGTGTGCAAACCCTTTGAAATTAAAGAGGCTAAAAGGGCTGATTGGTTGTAACCTCTTTCCTTCTGCCTTGAATTGCTTAGTGGTACAGGAACAATGTGGTCAATTTTTATTCCCCAGGATTTAATATGTTTAATACTTGGTTCGCTTAATATTCTTGCTAATCCCAGACCATGATCAAATTTTAATTTTTTGATAGCAGTACGCAAGACTCCCGAATATTCACCCCACGAAAGGAGCTGATCGAAATTCGGTCTGCTTCGCTGGCAATTTTGACAAATTTTTGCTTTTTGAGATAAGTCACCGCAAATAGGGCAAATCTGCCTTTGATCAACTAAAACAATCTTATTAATGCAATCAGGGCAAAGCTCAAATCCCAACACTCCACAACTGCAGCAAAATGGAGGAAAAAGCGCGTCCAAAAACCTCCAAACCAGATCTGGATTCTTGGCTTTAAGTTCAAGCTTTTGAATCGTATTTATCATTTTATAAATCTACAATTATGCTTTAAACATTTTTAAGAAGCTCTTGAATAAAATTCGAAATTGCCGGACCAAAGAGTTTTGAAATGATCAAGACAAACAGGACAAAAATTATGGTCAAAAGAAGATACTCAATAATCCCCTGTCCTTCCCTGTATTTCGGAGATTTCATAAATATGGTCTCCTTTCGATTTATATTCAGTATATATTAAAGAATTAAAAAAGCAACCAAAAAATGTAAATATCGTATTAATGATTAATATATTTCAAGAAAAAAATAATGTGTTGTTTTGCTCAAATAATTTCGCTATAATCTTAAGAAACAGTTTGTGATACAGGAGGAAAAATGAACGGTATATTGAATAAAGTTGAATCGGAAAATGATCTATTTAAAAAAATATTGGGAAAACTTCCCGGATTTAGCGGTTACTTTGAACGAAGAGAGCGGCGAGCGGCTGACAAACTACTGCGAGAAGGTATTGCCGATAGATTTGATATTTTGTGGGGAAGGATCTCTGCGCTTCAGCGGAAGGCAATTTCTGAAGGGAATATTGATTTGATCGATGATATGGAAGCCTCAGCTTTAAAGCTGCGCCAGTTTATTGACCGCATTCGTACGGCATCGTATGGATATGCCGGTTTTTTCGATGCAGTTCAGGTGCGGACTGAGGAGTTGGACCAGATTTATCAATATGACTTGCAGTTACTAACTTTAGAAGAGGAAGTCAATCGGGCAATCGATAATGTTGAAACATCTGCGGGGACTGATGGCTTGAGCGCAGCCATCAGGCATCTGACCAAGCTTTCACAAGATTGTATTGAAGTTTTTGTAAAGAGGAAAGAAGTCATACTCAGTTTTTCTGACAGCGAAACCAAGTAAAGGATCTATAAACAGGAGAAGTAAATATGGCAAGGATATTTGATGTTGTTGAATATGCAAGTGAAATGAAAGAAGAATTGGTGCACCGCTTTCCGGAGCAGGGAATTGCGGACCTTCGTATGGGATCTCAGGTTATTGTCAGAGAATCTCAGCGGGCAGTCTTTTTCAGAGATGGAAAGGCATTGGATGTTTTCAATGCGGGGCGGCATACTATTACAACCGCCAACATACCGTTACTGGTGGGACTGATTGGAAAATTATTTGACAATCGAACGCCTTTTACAGCTGAAGTCTTTTTTGTCTCAATACGAGAATTTGCAGATAGAAAATGGGGTACGCCTCAACCCATAATCGTTCGAAATACCGGTGTGGGCTTGGGGATTGCTTTGCTTCAAGGATTTGGAACCTACAGTTATCAAATCAGTGATGCGCAGCAATTTATTACCCAACTGGTTGGCGCGCAAGGCGCTTATCGTACAGAAGATATTGAAAATCGGCTGAGAACGATGCTGTTATCCAAGCTTCAGGATTTGCTTGGTGAAACAACAGGCAAGCGATCGGTTTTGGAACTTATTGGCTTGACCGAAGAATTAGGTGCCAGTGTGAGAGCAAAGGCACAGGATGATTTTAAAGCGTTGGGATTAACGCTGAAATCTTTCTATATTGGAAATCTTAAACCCTCAGATAAATCAGCTGAAGAGCTGCGGCAAATGGGTATGCTGGATATGGCAACTTACACCCAACTTCAGGCAGCGGATGCTTTACGAGATGCGGCAAAAAATCCAAGTGGCGGGGCAGGATTAACAGCGGGTATCGGTGCTGGTGTCGGCCTTGGTAATGTAATTACTGACTCCTTAAGGGGCGCATCCTCCGGTGGAGGTGGGGGGATGAAAACCTCGGAAGGTATTCCGGATGTCATGTCGCCGGCAGTGGCAGCCAAGATACTTCAGGTTTCTGAAGAAGATGTTATTGCTGCAATTACAGATAAAACTTTAAAAGCAAAAAAGATCGGCAATGCCTACAGGATCAGCAAAGAATCTTTACAGGATTTCCTAAAAGGATAAATGTGACAAAATATTAAAGCCCGATGACCTTCATCGGGCTTTTTTTTGTTCTCTTGTTGCTATAATTCTTATTGTATAAAATCTAGAGCATGAGATTATTTGAGTATCAGGCGAAAGAAATTTTTCTCGGAAATGGTATTCTAATACCTAAGAGTCAAACTATATCAAATGCTGCTGACGCAGAACAAGTTCGAGAGGAAATTGGGGGAAAAGTTGTCTTAAAAGCTCAGGTCTTATCATCGGGACGATCAAGATTTGGGGGCATTTGTTTGGTGAATCCAAATGAGGATGTTGTTTATCCGGCATCAAAAATCTTAGGATTATCTGTAAATAAACAAAAAGTAACCAAGATCCTGCTCGAAGAAGCGATCAAAATTAAAAATGAATTCATTGTTAAACTTGAAATTGATCCTATTTTTGGAAGACCAGTTTTAATCGCTTCAAGATTTGATATCAAGAAATCCCTTACGAACGGGATGCAAGCCTCTGAAAACCGTATCCGGATTCCACTTGATTTTGTTGGTGGGCTATTTGATTTTCAAAAAAGAAAGGTCGCTGTTGCTCTGGAGATCAGTAAAGAATTTTGGGGTAAATTTTTTCTGGTTTTAAATGCAATGTGGAAAATATTTAACAACCTGGACGCGGAAAGAATAGAAATTAATCCTTTGGTGATAAACGAACATAATCAATTTCTTGCCTTGGGAGCGAATATCGAGGTAGAAGATCGGGCTCTGTTCCGGCAGTCTGCAATCCTGGATAAAAAAGAACCAATCTACATAACATCAATTTATAAGAAGGCTGAAAAGTATGGTATTTCCATAATACCTGATGAGGGAAATATAGGTTGCATCACTAATAGTGAACCTTTTGGATATGCGCTAAAAGAGATGATTTCATCGTCAGGTGGAATGCCAGGGGTAATTCAAAATATTGGTGATGGAGCGGGAAAAGAAAAGATTTCCGCCGGAATTAAGATCTTATTTAATAATGAAAAAATAGACTGTATCCTCATTGCGATTTTTGGCGGGTTAACGCACTGCGATCAGATTGCTAAAGGAATATTAGAAACCTTTAACTCAAAAAAGAAAGTAAAACCAATCATTTGTTATTTGAATGGTACCAATTCACAATCGGGAAATGACTTATTACAACAATCTGGAATACCAACCAATGATTCATTGACCAGCGCAGTCATTGAGAGTGTCTCTCTTACAAAGGGTAGAGGATAAATGACCTTTTATATCGACCGGAAAACAAAGATTTTAATTCAGGGTATATACGGCGAGAAAGGTTTATTCTATACAAATCAAATGCTGAATGCTGGCGCCCAAATCGTTGCAGGCGTTTCTCCTGGAAATGGTGGCGACTGGGTTTTTAACGGAAAAATCCCGGTTTTTGATACATTAGATACAGCAGTTGAAGCGACTGGCGCGGACGCCAGCTTATTATTTGTCCCTGCAAAAAATGCATTTGATGCGATTTTGGAGTCCATATGGGCTGAGATACCTTTGATTTTTTGTTTGACAACCGGGATTCCTGTCCATGATGTGATCAAAATCAAAGAAATGTTACTGCATAAAACAACCAGGCTGTTCGGACCAGGCTCTCCGGGGATGATCACAGCAGATTGTTTATCTTTAGGAATTGTACCTCCAGGGATTTCATTGAAAGGACATGTGGGAGTTGTCTCGCGATCAGGGCCAATCGCTTGCGAAGTAATTTATGAAATGAAGCAATCTGAAATCGGTATTTCCAGTTATTTTGGATTAGGAAACGAGCCTGTCGTTGGCACCGATTTTAAGGAGATCCTGAGTTTTTTTGAAGCGGATCCCGAAACTGAAAAAATCCTTCTAATCGGAGAGAGTGGCACCAATCTGGAGGAAGATGCAGCTAATTATATTTCTGGGCATCTTACAAAACCGATCATCGGATTTGTTGTAGGGAAAAAAGATAGCGATGGAAGTGAATCTGATAGATTAGAAAGAATTATTGAAAAAGAATCAGGCGTTGGATCAATCAATAACAAAATTGATGCTTTGAAAAGCGCGGGAGTAAAAATCGCCGCGCTTTTGAATGAAATTCCAGCTCTATTAAAGAGCATTTAGGTTTATTTTTTTACTTTTTCAATGTATTCAACAGCGTCTTTTACACTTTTAATATTTCGCGCATCCTCATCAGAAATCGACATATCAAATTTTTCGCAAAGACCATCAATCAAGAAAAATTGATCCATAGAATCTGCCTTGAGGTCTTCAATGAATCTTGTGTCCAGAGAAATCTCTTTGTCGTCAATTTTTAATACATCCACAATTACTTCCTTGACGCCCTTTAAATAATCACTCATTCTTATTCTCCTTCAAGAAATATTTGCCAATTATATTATTAAATAACCATCCTAAGTGTATACTTTAACCGAAAAAATGAAATCGAATACTGAACTAAGAAAAAATGCTCACATCGCAATAAATCTTGACAATGAAGTAGATTCTGCGATTAGTACAGGCCTTGAAAAGTACCGGCTATTACATTGCGCACTGCCTGAAATGGATCTAGCAGAAGTTGATCCATCATCAAAATTTTTTGAAAAAAAACTTGGATATCCGATTTTGATCTCGTCAATGACTGGTGGAACACAAGAAGCTGAGAAAATTAATCGAAACCTGGCTTTGTGTGCCCAAACATATAAATTTTCAATGGGAGTCGGATCCCAGCGGGTAGGGCTTGAAAATGATGATTCAATGCAATCTTTTAAGGTTCGACATTTCGCCCCGGACATCTTATTATTTGCCAATCTTGGGGCTGTGCAGTTAAATTATTCTTACTCAATTGAACACTGCAAAAAGGTTGTGGATACGATTGATGCTGATGGATTAATCCTGCATTTGAATCCTTTACAGGAAGCATTAATGGAAAATGGTGACACAAATTTCCGGGATCTTCTGAATAAAATTGAGACTATTGTTAAAAAGTTGCCAGTTCCTGTCGTGATAAAAGAAGTTGGATGGGGTATTTCAGTTGCAGTGGCAAGGAGACTTATAAACATCGGGATTCAAGGATTGGATGTCGCAGGCGCAGGCGGAACATCATGGTCTGAAGTGGAAAAATTCAGATCTTCATCTGGAAAAATAAAAGAGATAGCGTGCGCTTTCAAGGATTGGGGAATTCCGACCGCAGAATCTATTGTTGACATCAGAAAGGGTGCAAAAGATATTCCTTTGATCGCGTCTGGCGGATTGAGGAATGGGATTGATATTGCTAAATGTATAGCTCTCGGGGCGAACTTGGGAGGAATGGCACGGCAGTTTTTGTTGCCTGCAGCAGAATCTGAAAAAGCTGTATTTGATGTCGCAGACATAATTTCAAGGCAATTTACCATTGCCATGTTCGCAGTTGGCGCGAAAAATATCGCAGAAATGCAAACAAATAAGATCTTGCGGATGGATTAAGTGAGCCGATTAAAACAGTATCAAGAAAAATATTTCCAAAAATTTTCAATTGAAATTGACAAGAGCATAAGCGGTCTTTTCCCTGATAGCACTGCTGACCTTAAACAAATTTTCCGGTATCACCTGGGTTTGGATGTTGACCCGGGTCAAAGGGGAAAAGGAGTACGCCCGCTGCTTGTGTTTCTGTGTACGGAAGGTTGTGGCGGGAGTTGGGAACATGCAGTCCCGGCAGCGATCGCTATCGAGTTGATCCATAACTTCTCATTAATTCATGACGATATTGAAGATAACGGATTGACAAGAAGATCGAAAGAAACGGTTTGGGTAAAATGGGGACGTGCAAAAGGGATAAATTCTGGCGATGCGATGTTTACTTCTGCATTTATTACCTTGAACGGGATGAAAGACACATTAACTTCCGAATCGTTAGTCGATGCATATAAATTACTAGGCAATACATGCCTTGAACTGACGATTGGCCAACAGCTGGATATCGATTTTGAAACACGTGAAAGAATAACGATCGCTGATTACTACAGGATGATTTCAGGCAAGACCGCAGCCTTATTATCCTGTTGTACCCAAATGGGAGCTCTTATATCCGGTTTGGTTATAGAGGAACAAATGAATTATGCGAGATTTGGCAAAGAACTTGGTATGGCTTTCCAAATCTATGATGATTGGCTTGGTATTTGGGGTGATCCTTTAGTAACAGGCAAATCGGCTTGTAGTGACCTGGTCGAAGGAAAAAAGTCATTACCGATTCTTCTTGGATTGGAAAGATCTAAAAGATTTAATGATCGATGGCTTGCAGGTCCTGTTACTCAGGATGAATCGAAGATTATAAAAAGATGGCTCAGCGAGGACAAGATCGAGGACTTGGTAAAGGATGAACTCAGGATATGGAATGTGAAAGCATTGAATACTCTAAATAGTTTGAAATGCAAGGGTGAAATTCATTCGGTATTGATCGAATTGTCGGAGAAATTATTAACGAGAAATAAATAATCGTTTATTAGAATTTCAAAAAAATATTAATGAGGAATTTTAATGACAAAAAATAAATTAGAACAATGTGAAGATTCGTCAGTATATAATGCTGCGGAGTTATTCTGTGATTCGGAGATTGATTATAAAGAAATTGAAAAATCAGTCCATAATATTCTGCTCGCTGTCGGTGAAAATCCTGAACGGGAAGGATTAATAAAAACTCCCAGTCGAGTTGCACGAGCATATGGTGAACTTCTCGAAGGTTATCGGACAGATCCTCTCAAATTAGTCAATAAAGCGACATTTAAAGCAGATTATGATGATATGGTGATTATCCGTGATATTGAGTTCTACAGCCTCTGCGAACATCATATGCTGCCTTTTTTGGGCAGGGCACATGTTGCTTATTTGCCAAAAGGAGAGGTGATTGGGCTTTCAAAAATTCCCAGGATTGTTGATATGTTCTCCAGGCGGCTCCAGATCCAGGAAAAAATGACACGCCAGATTGCCGACTTTATCAATACACTGCTTGAGCCTCGCGGCGTGGCAGTGGTTGTTGAGGCAGTCCATTTATGCGGGATGATTCGAGGCGTAAGAAAACACGATTCCAGAATGACAACCTCATCCATGCTCGGGGCATTTCGCAACAATGAAGCAACCCGTATTGAATTTTTGGATAACATTTCCAGGGGCGCCAAACCGCTTGAATTTTAAAAAATCTCTCAATTCTTAATTAAAAAGTTCGGCTTTTGCCGAACTTTTTAATTTTTCTGCCGATTCGATCAGAGAAGCACCGGTTGAATCATTAATAAGATTGGGTAAAATTTCGGAAACAGGCAAAGCAATGAAAACCTTGTCCCATAAATTATCATCAATGATCTTGCCATTAAAAATTATAATATCAATATCAATTGTCCTTGATGCGTATTTATCAGATGTCCTGATCCTGCCTAACTCAATTTCAATGGGGGAAATAATCCTCTTTTTAAGCTGATCGATAGTTAGGCTGGTCTTCACCTCAACGGCGGTATTATAAAAATCAGGACCTTTGCTTCCAACAGCTTCTGTTATCCAAATGTGTGATGTTCTGATGATCGAAAATGAACAGTTTAGCCGCTCCAATGCCTTTTTAATATTAGCCGCTGGATCAATATTAGATCCGAGCAAGAGAATTGCAGAATTATCTGACATCATCCCTGATACGATGGATTTCAACCCCAACTGACCTTGAGAATCTTACAGCCCCAGGTTTTTCAACTCGCACAGTGACTTCCTGAACAGCCGGCATTTTAAAACAGATCTTTACCAGGTCAGTCGCAAGCGCTTCAACCGTAAACCTGCTTACTTGTTCGATATGAGCGATTACTGCCTTGGCGACAGTTCTATAATTTGTGCAATTTTCGATATTGTCAGTATTGCCGCCTTCAGTAATATCAGTAAATAGAGTGATATTGATAATAATGTCCTGAGGTTGAGACCTTTCCCTGTCTGAAACGCCAATGATCCCTCTGACGAGTAGATCTTTAATGAAAACCTTATCCATTCTTACCCTTTCTATACTAGGTGTCTGCCACCATCGAGATGTATTATTTCACCGGTAATATATTCTGGTCCTGTCAGCAAAAACAAGATCGAATCGGTAAATTCTTTAATTGTTGCCCAACGGCCTGCTGGCACCGGTGAAATAATCGATCCGGAACCGCCATCTGAAGGGGGTAGGATCGCACCCAATGCCAATCCATTCACAACAATATCTGGTGCAAGTGCAACTGCCATAGATTTTGTCATTGAAGCCAATGCGGATTTGGAAATGGTATAGGCAAAATGGTCTTTCCCCGGGCGCAAAGCGCGCCAATCAAGGATATTAATTATCCTTCCTTTGTTTTTGGCCATATGTTTTGCGAATGATTGGGAAAGCAGGAATGGTACGGTTAGGTTAATATCGAAATTGGATTTCCAGGATTCATATGATGATTCAAGAAAACTCCCCGGTTCGAAAATGGAAGCGTTATTTATTAGCGCGAAAAGGTTTTTTTCTTCAGCGAAAACCTTTGTGAAGGTCTCGGCGGCTTTAACAGGATCCGAAAAATCTGCAGAAATATTTCTGGCTCTGCCGCCAATTTTATGGATTTGTTCAATTAATGATTGTGCCTCGTTTTGCGACTTGTTTGAATGTATGATGACATCGAAACCTGCTGCAGCGCAGACCAGTGAGATCTCTTTACCCAACCTCCGGGCAGAGCCTGTAATTACTACCGTTTTATTTTCATCCATGTTTTCAAATCCAATTAATTTCTATTTGAAATAATACACTATATTGAAAGAGGTATTAATCCGATGATCTTATTATCTAAGGCTAGTGACAAAACACAAGATTTATATAATAAATCCTCTCCTCTCGGTGAGGATTAAAGGGATAATAACCAAAAAGCAAAAATTTCACAGTTAATTAGGATCGAACTCGTTTGAATTTATAGCATCTTACGCAGACACCCATCAGATTTCCTGCTCAATGTGGAGGGTAGAACCAATAGCTATAATTGTTGAATAATCACCTGTGCAAATACCCTGATAAGCAAATATAAAAATTTTATTGAAATCAATAAATAATAAAATATTAATAAAAAACATGTAAATTAGGTACTATGATACGATAATTGAAAGGATAATCAATATGAAAAACGTAAAGTATTATGTCCCATCAATACACTGTGGCCATTGTGTCAAAACAATAGAAATGGAATTGAGTGAAATTAGTGGCGTTGAAGAAGTGAAAGCCGACCTGGATTCCAAAACGGTGGAAGTGAGTTTTAACACTCCTGCAACTGAAGAGCTGGTTGTGGCAACACTTAAAGAATTGAATTACCCTCCGGAATTGAGCAAATAGTCAGTGGCAACCAAACAAATCATCCTCCCGATTAAAGGTATGACCTGCGCAAATTGCGTTGCTACGATTGAGCGCAATTTAAAAAAGATCGATGGGGTAGAACAGACTGCAGTTAATCTCTCGTCTGAGAGAGCTACTGTCGGTTATGATGCAGAAAAAACAGGTATTCCTGAATTTGTAGCGCGTATTCAACGCGCCGGGTATGATGTTGCTGTGGCCGAGGGTGAATTTGTAATTAAAAGACTGTCTGATCCTTCAGATGCTCTCAGACTTGAAAAAGATATCGCTAAAGAAGATGGCATAACTGAAGTATCAGTTAATCCGACCACTGGAAAAACTTTGGTTAAATATATACCAACTTTAACCAGCCAGCTTGAGATCCGCAACAGAATAAAGAAATCAGGCTTTGAAGCTATTGTGCAAGGGGATATAGCCGAGGATGCTGAGGCCAAGGCGCGTGAAGAAGAAATTAAGAAACAGCGTAAACTACTTATTTTAGGGATTATTTTTACTTTACCGCTTTTTGTAATGTCCATGAGCCGCGACCTGGGTATCATTCCAAATGAAGTGGGCATGCAACCCTGGTTCAACTGGATTATGCTTGTCCTTGCATCACCAGTGCAGTTTGTTGTCGGCTGGCAATATTACCAAGGTGCGTATAAGGCAATTCGCAGCGGATCTGCCAATATGGATGTGTTGGTCGCATTGGGTTCTTCTGTTGCGTATTTCTATTCTTTACCGATTGTTTTTGGGCTCATTCATGCGCATGTTTATCTTGAGACAGGTGCGGTTATCATCACCTTGATCCGCCTGGGAAAATACCTTGAAGCGAGGGCAAAAGGAAAAACCAGCGAAGCGATAAAAAAATTACTGAACCTTAAAGCAAAGACAGCCACATTATTTAAAAATGGAAAAGAGGTTGAAGTACCTGTTGACGAGATAAAAACAGGTGATGTATTAATCGTCAAACCAGGTGAAAAGATTCCGGTTGATGGTGTTGTCACCGAAGGATTTACGGCTATTGATGAATCCATGCTAACGGGTGAATCTTTACCGGTTGAGAAAAAAATCGGCGACCAGGTGATTGGAAGTACTTTGAATAAAATGGGCATGATCCACTTTGAGGCGACCAAGGTCGGCAAAGAGACCGCACTTGCTCAAATCGTTAAATTAGTAGAGGAAGCGCAAGGCAGTAAAGCTCCAATTCAGAAACTCGCAGACAAGGTTAGTGCAGTATTTGTCCCAATTGTTATTTTATTGGCGGCTGCTACATTCCTGGTTTGGTATTTTTTTCCCCCGACTATAATCGGGCAAGGGCAGGATCTTATAACTCGAGCGCTTATCAACATGGTATCAGTTCTGGTGATCGCCTGTCCCTGTGCGATGGGCCTGGCAACTCCGACAGCAGTAATGGTCGGTACAGGCAAGAGTGCTGAAATGGGTATCCTCTTCCGTTCGGCAGACGCACTTGAAAGAGCCGGTAAGGTTACAACAGTGATTCTGGATAAGACAGGAACGATTACCAAAGGCCAACCTGAAGTCAAAACAATTGTTTCAGTGGATAAAAAATATTCCGAAAATGAGATCCTCAGGATTTCGGCAAGTGTTGAAAAAGGCAGTGAGCATCCATTAGGTGAAGCATTGATAGCCGAATCTGGTAACCGTAATCTGGAATTAACAGCCCCCGGGAAATTCAATGCAGTTGGCGGTAAAGGTGTTACTTCGGAAGTAGACTCAAAAAAAGTTGCGATAGGAAACTTACGCCTGATGCAGGATCTGAATATCGATACTTCACAACTTCCAAAAACCATGGATGAAATAGAAAATGAGGCACAGACAGCAATTATTGTTGCGATCGAGAGGAAAATAGCCGGCGTGATAGGAATTGCCGATGCCATAAAAGAAAATTCGATTCGCGCAATAAACGACCTCAATCAACTCGGTGTTGAAACCATCATGCTGACTGGAGATAATGCCCGGACAGCCAGAGTAATTGGTGATCAGGTGGGTGTCAATTCAGTGGTTGCAGAGGTTTTACCTGGTGAAAAAGCCCAGACTGTTAAAGAATTTCAAAAAAGGGGCAAGATCGTGGCAATGGTCGGTGATGGCGTTAATGACGCACCAGCGCTTGCGCAGGCAGATGTTGGCCTGGCGATCGGAACTGGAACAGATGTCGCAGTTGCCTCTGCGCCTGTTACCTTAATGAGTGGCGATCTTGGCGGAGTTGTAAAGGCGATTGCACTTTCAAAGAAAACTTTGAAAACGATACGGCAGAATCTATTCTGGGCATTTTTCTATAATGTAATCCTTATTCCTGTAGCGGCTGCTGGTTTATTAAACCCGATGCTTGCTGCCGGTGCTATGGCTTTCAGCAGTGTTTTTGTTGTAAGCAACAGCCTCAGGCTTCGCAACGCCAAGCTCTGACAACCTCATAATCAAACATCCCTGCATGGTAGAATTGTCAAAATTTCTTTTCTGCGAGGTTTTAATGAGCGATAAAGATAATCTCCAGCAGCGGGCAATTAACGCGATCCGTTTCTTATCAGCCGATGGCGTTCAACAAGCAAATTCGGGTCACCCTGGTCTTCCTATGGGTACTGCAGCAATCGCATACACCGTATGGACAAAACATCTGAAAATCAATCCATCCAATCCGGAATGGCCAGACCGGGACCGCTTTGTTTTATCAGGCGGACATGGTTCAATGCTCCTGTATAGCATGCTCTATCTTTCTGGTTTCGATCTCCCGCTTGAGGAATTGAAAAATTTTCGGCAATGGGGCAGCAAAACCCCGGGGCACCCAGAATATGGATGGACTACCGGTATTGAGACAACAACAGGCCCTTTGGGGCAAGGTTTTGCCAATGGCGTGGGAATGGCAATTGCTGAAGCACATCTCGCGAATGAATTCAATCAATCCAACTTTAAGGTCGTTGACCACAGTGTTTATGCGATTGTCACTGATGGAGATCTGATGGAAGGTGTTGCATCAGAAGCCGCCTCGCTTGCCGGCCATTTGAAATTAGGAAAATTGATTTATTTATATGATGATAACCAAATTTCAATTGAGGGTTCCACATCAATTACCTTTACTGAAGACCGCGCGAAAAGGTTTGAAGCCTATGGCTGGCAGGTAATAATGGTTGATGACGGAAATGATGTAGAAAAGATCGACCAGGCTATTATTCAAGCTAAAAAGGACCCGAGACCTTCACTTATAGTTTGCCGAACAACTATTGGTTATGGTTTACCAACTAAACAGGGTACTGCAAAGGCGCATGGAGAACCCGCTGGTGAAGAAGAATTGGCCAAAGCCAAAGAGAATGCCGGTTGGCCGACTGACAAGAAGTTCTATGTCCCGGAAGATGTGCTTGAACACTTCAGAAAGATCAGATCTGAAGGAGTAATGAAGGAGAACCACTGGCGGGATAACTTTAACAATTATAAAAGTTCTTATCCTGAGTTGGCCGCTGAATTTGAACGTAGAATGGCAGGGGAATTTCCAAAGAACTGGCAGGCAGGGCTGAAAATTTTTGATGCAGATCCAAAGGGAATTGCATCCCGAATTTCTTCAGGGTCGATTATCAATGAGATCGCCGAAAGATTACCTGAATTAATGGGCGGCTCAGCAGACCTGGCGCCTTCAAACAAAACCTGGATCACTTCAAGCAAAGCATTTCAATCAGATAATCCTGGTGGAAAAAATATTCACTTTGGTGTGCGAGAACACGGCATGGGATCGGTCGTAAATGGTATGGCTTATCATAAAGGATTGATACCATACGGCGCCACCTTCCTTGTTTTCTCGGATTATATGCGCGGTGCTCTGCGTGTGTCAGCGATTTCGCACTTGCCTTCAATCTGGGTTTTTACCCACGACAGTATCGGTTTGGGCGAAGATGGCCCCACTCATCAGCCGGTGGAACATTTAATGTCATTGCGCTTGATCCCTAATCTATCAGTGATCCGTCCGGCTGATGCGAATGAAGTTAGAGAAGCGTGGATTGCTGCGATTAATCGCAGACATGGCCCAACGGCTTTAATTCTCAGCCGCCAGAATTTGCCTACGATAGACAGGTTGAAATTTGCCAGTGAAGCAGGCTTGCATAAAGGAGCGTATATCCTTGCAGATCTTGGTGATGGAAAACCAGATCTCCTGCTAATGGCCAGCGGCTCTGAAGTTGATTTGATCCTTAAGGCAGGAGAAAAGCTGCACAATGAAGGAATAAAGGTCAGGTTAGTATCCTTCCCAAGCTGGGATATCTTTGAAGCACAGCCACAAGCTTACAAGGATCACGTGCTTGATCCCAGTATAGAAAAACGCGTTGCAGTAGAAGCCGGTTCGAAAATGGGTTGGGAAAAATGGGTTGGAAGCAAAGGGACAATCGTAGGTATGAGCTCATTTGGCGCTTCCGCACCTGCCCCGATCTTATTCAAGGAATTCGGCTTCACGGTTGAAAATGTTTATCAAGCGGCAAAAGGTTTATTTTAAGAGGTTCATATGCGAATAGTAGTTGGCTGTGACCATGCAGGTTTTCCCATCAAGGACGCAGTTATTGAAGCAATAAAAAGCGAAGGGCATGAAGTCCTGGATGTTGGAACTTATTGCAAAGATCGGGTTGATTATCCAGATTTTGCCGAGAAGGCAGGCAATGCGATAATTAATGGAGAAGCAGAGCGGGGCGTTGTTATTTGTGGATCGGGTATAGGCGTCAATATTACTCTCAATAAAATGAAGGGAGTATATGCCAGCCTTGTTATGGATTCTTATTCAGCTCACCAGGGGGTTGAACATGATGATATGAATGTCATGTGTCTGGGGGGGTTGATCGTCGGTCCCGAATTGGCTAAAGAACTGGTACGGAACTTCTTGAATGCCAAACATATTAACCTTGACCGATACAATAATCGAATCAACAAGTTAAAGGCGATCGAACGCAAATTCTTTAAATGATGCAATCATCTCATTTAATCGATGACCAATTTTTCAAGCGTTTTTGCTCACGGGATGTGACACTCTGGGCAGAAAAGGATGCTGAAAAAGAAGAAGTTGCCCATCGGTTGGACTGGATTGATGCGGGCAGCAACGGCGAGGAGATTATCCGGTTAGTTGAAGTTTTGCTGGATGAATTAATTCTGGAGGGATTTTCTCATGCCGTTGTCCTTGGCATGGGCGGATCGTCTCTGGCGCCGGAAGTTTTTAGTAAGGTATTTCAAAAACCCGATTTCAATCGAAAAAAAGGTTTAGAGATCACCATTCTTGACAGCACTGATCCTGAACAAATCCTGGAAAAAAGGAAAGAACTTCCTTTAAAAAAAACTCTCTTTATTGTCAGCAGTAAATCAGGGGGAACCACTGAAGTCAATGCGCTGGAAACTTATTTCTGGCAAGAAATAATAAATTTGGGTATTGATAATCCCGGCCGTCATTTCCTGGCGATCACTGATCCGGGTACTTCCCTGGAGAAAAAAGGGAAAGAAAAAAAATACCGGCAGATCATTCAGGCAAATCCCAATGTTGGCGGCAGGTACTCTGCTTTAATCGAATTTGGTTTAATCCCCGCAGGTTTAATGGGGATCGATTGCCGAGGATTGCTTGAAAAGGCCAGGACAATGGAACTAGACTGCACAGAATTGCACGACGCGGCTGAAAATCCGGGTTTGTTATTGGGTAGCTTCCTGGCAGAGGCATACAAAGCTGGGAGAGATAAATTAACTATCATCTCTGATTCAGAATTGGAAGCTTTAGGTTCGTGGATCGAACAATTGATCGCAGAAAGCAGCGGAAAAGACGGCAAAGGGATCTTGCCAATCGACCTCGAACCTATGCATGAGCCAGATTTTTTTGAAAAGGACCGCGTATTTGTTTATTTCTCCAAAACTGGGCGATACAAGGCATATCTGGAAGATCTAATTCGTTGTGGTTATCCTGCTGTCACATTCAATATTGACGATCCTTATCAACTCGGAGCGGAAATTATTAAGTGGGAAATTGCCACCGCGGCTGCCTGTGCGATGATTGGCGTAAATGCATTTGACCAACCCAATGTCCAATTAAGCAAATCCATAACGCAAGGAATGATCGCTGAAATTAAACAAGATTCCGGGATGGTTTCACAAAAACCAATTTTTAGTTCTGATGAATTTGATATCTTTGGAGATGATAATGCTTTAGGAAGATGCCAAAATATTGAGGAATTGGTTTTAAATTTCCTGAACAATAAAAATGCTGGTGATTTCGTCGCATTAAATGCATTTACCGCCAGGAATGAAAAATATTTTTCCAGCCTGCAGAAATTGAGATCGGCAATCGCAGAAAAAACCAAACTCGCTACAACCCTTGGATTTGGACCTCGATTCCTGCATTCAACCGGACAAATCCATAAAGGCGGCAGAAATAACGGTCATTTCCTGGTCATTACCATCAAGCATGAAAATGATCTAGAAATCCCTGGCGAGGGGATGAGCTTTGGCACACTTCAGTTCGCGCAGGCAATCGGAGACATACGTGCCTTACAACAGATGAACAGGCATGTTATTCGCATCCATTTGAAGAAGGGTATTGATAGCCTGGATCGTATGGCTGATAGGCTATCAGGCTTGTGAAATCAAGAATTTGATTTACTTTTGACGAGTTAAAAATGATCATGCTGATGTACAGGAAATGATCAGCAATTAAATATTGGTACGAATCTTTTTTATCTGCCCCTTGTTATAAAGAATAATGCTGAAGAGGATTTATTATGGATATTTTTGAGAAGTGCCGCAATTACACACAGGCAAAAGAAGCTATCGCCGGAGGTTTCTACCCTTACTTCATTGCGCTGGATGAAAACGAGGGTACAGAGGTTGAGTTTGAAGGCAAGAAACTGATCATGTGCGGTTCCAACAACTATCTTGGCCTGACCACACACCCCAAAGTTAAACAAGCTGCCCTTGATGCCGTTAAGCGATATGGAACTTCATGTACAGGCTCTCGATTTCTTAATGGAACGCTGGCCTTGCACGAGCAGTTGGAACATGAACTTGCTGAGTTTGTAGGCAAACAAGAGGCGCTGATCTTTTCAACTGGCATGCAGGTCAACCTGGGAACGATTAGTTCTCTTCTTACAAGAGATGATGTGGTGATTCTTGATAAGGATGACCACGCGAGCATCGTGGATGGCGCGCGTCTGGGTTTTGGCAAGATCGAACGTTTTCGCCACAATGATGCCGGGCACCTTGAACGGGTACTGCAGAGTATCCCGGAAAATCAAGGCAAGCTGGTTGTGGTTGACGGCGTTTTCAGCATGGGCGGCGACCTGGCAGACCTTAAAAGTCTTGTACCAGTTGTAAAAAAGTATGGCGCGCGATTGATGGTTGATGATGCTCATGGCATGGGTGTGACCGGAAGAGGGAGGGGTACCGCTTACCAATTTGGGCTCACAGACCAGGTCGATCTGATCATGTCTACGTTCTCAAAATCATTCGCATCACTCGGTGGATTTGTCGCAGGGGATGAAGATGTGGTGCATTATATCAAGCATAATGCACGATCGCTGATCTTCAGCGCCAGCATTCCAGCGGCAAATGCCGCCGCAGCTCTGGCTTCGCTGGATATCATGCGAACTGAACCGGAACGCGTCGATCGTGTGAATGCGATAGGAGAACGGGTGCGAAAAGATATGCGCGCGATGGGTTTTAATTTGGCTGATTCTGTCACTCCCATTATTCCCGTGATCGTAGGTGACGATCAAAAGACTTTTGGAATGTGGAAGGCGCTCTTTGCCAACGGTGTATTCGTTAACCCGGTCATTTCACCGGCAGTACCACAGGGATCACAGCTGCTGCGTACAAGCTATATGGCAACTCATACGGATGCGCAGGTTGACCGGGTGATGGAGACCTTCCATGCAGTTGGGAGAGAAATCGGGATTATCTAAGATTATTTTGTTGGAATAACCAAAAGCCCCAGGTTGATACTGGGGCGTTTTTTATAAAAAGTATTGACAATAGTTTTATTAACCTCTTTACAACCAGTATATTATTCAATTTATTTATCAAATTGCGCATAGGTGGATTATTTTCAAAAAATTATTTTTCAAATTTACCAGATTCCAGGAATCAGGCGGAATTTAACAGTGTGCAGATATTCAGCGTATCCTGGCAGGTCGCGGGAAAGAACTTCTTCTTCATTTAGAATTCTGGCAACAAGAGTCGGGATAATCATAACACCCGGGATTAAAGCCCACCAGGAACCTAATGCAAGCGGCGTAACCGAATACATCACAATAACTCCCGTGTACATTGGGTGCCGAATAATCGCATACGGTCCGCTGCTGATTACTTTTTGTTCTTTGGTAACTTCAATTGTTCGTGATGCATAAATGTTCTCTTTAAAAACCCGGACGATCCAGGCGTAACTTAATACCACAAGCATGTCGGCAATAATTACTACTAATAACGGCACGGTAGACCACCCCCAACGCTGATCCAAACCTGGAAGAATGAATAAGAGCAGGTAAAAAATAAAAGAGAACTTGATAATCTTTTTCTGTGCTGTTTCCTTTTCACCCAAGTGCATCCGGCGCTCAATAAATTCTGGACTGTGAATCAAGTAATAACGCATTACAAAAATCATTGGAATAAGAAGAATTGCCATGTAAATCCAAGCCTGCCAGTAATTAAAAGTTCCAGCACCAAGGAAAAAAACCACCAAGAAACACACAACAATGATAATTACTCGGACCGCAACAAGCTTAATCAATGCTTTTTTGACCTGCCATTTTTGAGCTTTTTTAATCCAAATATATATACGCTTTTTCTTTACAAAAGATTCCCCATAGCAAAGGAATTTTTTTCAATTAGAACAAATATTTTTGTGGAAAAAAATTGAAATAATTGATTAATAGTATAAAACCTGAGGAAGAAATTATGAACGAAAATCCTGAATCGCTTTTACCATTCTCCAGAATGGAGTGGCCCATATTGGAATGATCGTCAAGAACCTGAAAGCGACAGTTGAAAATTATTGATAAGTATTCGGTATCGGCTTCTGGCAATTTAATCCGTATCAGAAACCTCTGGTCAAGGAAATGACCTATCATGGCTAACTATCCGATTAAGGCATGCGATTGGCACTTTCATATTTTGGCACGATACGCATCGAATTGATCAAATTGGGAGAAGGAGAATCAGTTTTTTGTGATTTCAGTAAAGATTTTGGCTATGGGCTGCACCGCATGGGATTTTTGATCGATAATCAACAGATTTCGCTGGCAGAAGCGGATGCTGTGGGATTCAAGATGATCATTAAAGATGCTGGCATTGTGCTGGATGGAGACGGGTATTATGCTTACCTGGATACTGAAAAAGAGATTGGCATCAATTTGGAATTGATCGAAAAGCCCAAAGGAAGAATAAAACCTGGGAAGATCTATCCCATGGATCTTGATGAAAAAAATTGTTTGTTAGTTGTTCTGATTATGAATTTTATGAATGTCAAATGAGGCCTTTGTATGCGATCATGGCTTACGAGCAGATATCGTGAAATCAAGAAAGTTGGTTATCTCGAGGAATTATGGATGCAGAGTCTGAGAGATTGAGAAGAATTGGTTGAAATAATAATTGCACCTTGAACAACATCTGTGAGGTTAAGCCAACTGAGGTTGAATGAAGGCTGGAAACCTGATTAGTGTTTGTTCACTTGCAGGGTACAAAAAAAAGTTGCTTATGTGGGGATAACCTGGAGAAAATGAATGAAAAAAAGATAAAATATTTGTCAAATAATTCTGCTTTGTGTTTCAGGAAATCTCAAACCAAACCCCAATCAAATCCTGATCCTTCTTCCATCATGGTCTTATTCCAAACCTCGGTGCCGTAAGTTATCTCGGTTGGTAAACCTGTAATCTCCTCGGTTTTCTTGCGGGCTGATTCAAGCATCATCGGGGCGTAGGGGCAGTAAGGTGTGGTCAGGATCATCACCATCATAACTCGTTCATTTTCGATCGTCACATTACGCACAAGCCCGAGCTGGATGATATCCATGCCCAATTCAGGATCACGTACATCCCTAAGCGCCAGGCGGATTTTCTCACAGGTCTCGTGATGCGTATCTTCCGCATCCCAATTCGTTAGCAGTGTTTTCTCTTCTGACATTTTCAGGATTTCGAAATTTGAAACGCGCAATGATTCTCATTATTTTGAAAATGTTCAACCTGATCTTCAGAGATAGAAAGTAAATTGGCAATCAAAGTTTTATCGAACAGGCAAATTTCTGGGTGTTCCTTACCGATCTGGTAAAACGGGCAAGAGACTTCGTTAAGCTGGTATTTACTGCCGGATTTGGTTATTGTCAGTTCATACCCTTCCCTGGCCATAATGCTCTTCAATAGTTCCAGTTTATCTTCGAATTTCAAAGCCTCAAATGCCGGTTTGTAATCATCAGAGAGTTTTTCAGCCATCTTGCGAAAAATATTCTTGAGATCTTTGTCGGGCATGGATGCTTTCAACGCCGTAAGCAGGTTATTGGTCAGGCGGTAATAACGTGTAGGGAACATTTCCATGCCGCGATCTGTAAGGAAATAAACTAGCCGCGGTCGGCCAACACCGTGGCGTTCTTCTTCCGCTGCAACAAGACTGGCAGCCAGAAGACTGGTCAGATGATGGCGAACAGAAATAGCGTTTATCCCCACATAATTGGCTATTTCCAAAATAGTTGAGCGTGGATTGCTAACCAATGTCTGTAAGACCTTTTCTCGTGTGCTTTTCATAATTATTTTTTCAAATGAGTATTGGAAAAGTATACACATAAGCATAAATTTTGTCAATAATAGTGATTATTATTATAAATATTGACCAAAATGACGGCTCATGGTATACTGCTGATCGCGAAAATAAAAGGGCTCAAACGAATACTAGTCCTATCTTTTCCAGGAAAGATCATTTGATGGGCAGCTTAATTGTAAAGAATCTAAATGTTTCAATCGAAAACCAACCAATACTGACAGGTGTTAACCTTGTTGTGCCACAAGGAGAAGTACACGCCATCATGGGCCCCAATGCAACTGGCAAGTCCACCCTGGCGTACACCATCATGGGACATCCCAAATACACCCTGACCGGCGGGCAGATCTTGCTGGATGGCAGGGATATTACTGGTTTGTCACCCGAAGAAAGATCAAAAGCCGGTATTTTTTTGGCATTTCAATATCCGGTTGCCATACCCGGCGTAACAGTCGCGAATTTTATCAGGACAGCGATGAATGCTCACCGAAAAGCTGAAAATCCCGGGGATAAAGGGATACCGATACCTGAGTTTAGAAAACAACTGATCGAGAAAATGAATTTGCTTGAAATGGATCCTTCCATGGCGGGGCGTTATTTAAATGATGGTTTTTCGGGTGGTGAGAAAAAACGAGTGGAGATTCTGCAGATGGCCATGCTTTCGCCAAAAATTGCCATTCTTGATGAAACGGATTCTGGATTGGATATTGATGCTCTCAGGATCGTCTCTGAAGGCATCAACACCCTAAAGAACTCAAATTTAGGCATCCTGGTGATCACCCATTACCAGCGCATGCTTAATTACCTTAAACCGGATGTTGTGCATGTCATGGCTGAGGGTAAGATTATGATGTCTGGGGGACCAGAACTAGCCCAACGGCTTGAAAATGAGGGCTATGAAGGGATTAAATCAACCGAGGCTGCCTGATCCATTTCTCCATCCTTCAATTTTCAAAGAATAATCATGAAAAAAGATGTTTCTGTAGATTTTATTGAGAAATTAAATTCCAGCCGGCAAAACGTTAAAGATCCAGAGAATTTTGTTTTCAGGACTGAAAAAGGACTGAGCCGATCAGTCGTCGGACAAATTTCAACGATCAAAAACGAACCAGAATGGATGTATCAATTTCGCATCAAGGCCCTGGATGCTTACCAAAAAATGCCGATGCCGGAATGGGGCCCTGACCTGAACGGACTTGACCTGGATGACCTGTTTTATTACGTACGGCCTATGGATAAACAGGAAGGCAACTGGGATGATGTGCCAAGCGACATTAAGAATACCTTTAACAGATTAGGCATCCCTGAAGCGGAACAGAAATTCCTGGCTGGCGTTGGCGCGCAATATGAATCAGAAATGGTTTACCACAACATTCAAAAACAGCTACAAGAGCAGGGTGTAATTTTTTTAAGTATTGAGGAAGGATTACGTCAATATCCGGAATTATTCAGAGAACATTTCGGCAAAGCAGTACCCATCACTGACAATAAATTCGCAGCGCTTAATTCAGCTGTCTGGTCAGGCGGCTCATTCGTCTATATCCCCAAGGGAGTGTATGTGGATCTGCCGCTGCAGGCTTATTTTCGATTAAATATGGCCAGTATCGGCCAGTTTGAACGCAGCATCATTATTGCAGATGAAGGCGCTCAGGTCCATTACGTTGAAGGATGCACTGCACCGCAATATTCACGGAATTCTTTCCATAGCGGTGTAATCGAGATCTTTGTCAAAAAAGGCGCACGCGTGCGTTATACAACGATCCAAAACTGGTCGACGAATGTTTATAACCTGGTAACGCAACGTGCAATGGTTTATGAAAATGGCACCATGGAGTGGGTGGATTCCAATTTGGGCTCCAGAACCACCATGAAATATCCTTCCTGCTACCTGATGGAAACGGGCGCGCATGGTGAAATTCTTTCAATGGCATTTGCAGGGCCAGGGCAGACCCAGGACACCGGTGGCAAGATGCTGCATCTGGCAGCCGGTACATCTAGCAAGATCACTTCAAAGTCGATCAGCAAAGGCGGGGGTAGGTCATCATTTCGCGGCCTACTGTTCGTCAAGAACGGATCTATTAATTCAAAAGCTAACATTGTGTGCGATGCATTGATCCTCGACTCAAAATCACGATCGGATACCTATCCGACCATTGAAAGTGCCGAGGATCAGGTATCCATCGCGCATGAAGCTTCTGTTTCAAAGGTAAGTGACGAACAGCTTTTTTACTTAAAAAGCCGCGGGCTTTCAGATGAGGAAGCAACCACAATGGTCGTATCAGGCTTTATTGAGCCATTGGTTAAAGAGCTGCCAATGGAATACGCGGTTGAAATGAACCGCCTGATTCAGCTTCAAATGGAAGGTTCGGTAGGTTGATTGTGAGCGATATTAATTCCTCTCCCACCAATCTTCTGCAACTGGTCAATTCGCTGCCTGAAGAATTGCAAAGAGCAAGCATGGCTGGAGCAAACTCGGATTGGATTGCACACAAAGTGAAAGCGAGCAACCATTACCGAAAACTTCACGAGATCGACATAAAATCAAAAATGTGGAAAAAGATCTCGACTATTGAGATTGACTCCCCCCTGGTTCTTCCGGGTATGCCAAATATCGATTACGAGAAACTTTCCTCTCTGAGTGAATGGGCTGGCATCATGGAGATCACTGAGGAGAAGATCACTTTCTGCCTGAGTGAAGAATTGAAATCCGCAGGTGTTATTTTTCAGGATATAGCTTCAGCGTTCGCAGAAGAACAGAAAATTTTGAGAAAAGTACTGATGGTAGCCGAAGAGAATTCCGTTGACAGAATGGATCTTATCGCCCAAGGAACATCTGACCATGGATTTTTCCTATCAGCGCCAGCGGGGCTTTGCATTGAAAAACCTTTCAAAGTAAGCGTGGCATTATCAGGATCGGCCAATTATTTAGCGTTGAGGCTGGCAATTTATTTAGAGGAAAATTCGAACATAAAGCTTATCCTTGAATTGAAATCAGACAATTCAAATGATTCTCACTGCCTCCTGCCTGTTTCGCTCAATGGAACGCTCGGCAAGAATTCTCAATTGGAATTGGTCGAAATACAGGATTTAGATCAATTTTGTTTATTTTTTCCAAATGAAACGATAGAAATTGGAGAAAACGCGATTCTTAACCATTTTATTCTTGACAAAGGCAGCCGGATAACACAACGGAAATTGGTGGTTAACCTGAAGCAGAATCGCGGAGATGGAACAATAACGGGAGTTTATTTACCAAAAAACCGGCAAACTTTTCTGTATGATACTCTGCAAAACCATTTTGCCTCCGATACAACCAGCTCCTTGTTGTTCAAGGGTGTGTTGGATAATTCGTCGAACAGCTTGTGGAAAGGAAATATTATTGTATCCAAGGGAATACACGGAGCTGATGGCTACCAGCTGAGCAACACCTTATTGCTTGATCCATCAGCACACGCGGAATCAATCCCAGGACTTGAGATTAACACCGATGACGTGAAATGTTCACATGGTGTTACCATGAGCAGTGTGGATAAGGATCAGCTTTTCTACCTGCAATCTCGTGGTATTGGAGAATCAGATGGAAAGAAGTTGATTGTTGATGGCTTCATTCGATCGGCAATTAGCAGGATAAAAAACACAACATTACAAGCTTATATCCAGGAAAAATTGGATGATGCAGGAATGGTTTTTTGAAAATAAAGACCCTTTATGTTAAAATCCAATGATTAAAACTTTTCAGGAGAAATAAATGGCAGATGTACCTTTCATGCGCCCGCCGGTTCTGGATGATACCTTTCGTGTCGGAGAGATCGTTGAAGCGTTTTGCGACCACGAAAAAGGCGACCAGAGGATTAAAGGCTGGCTCAAAGGGACTGTTGTACAAATCGATATGAAACTGGTAGCGGTCCAATTTCGCTCCAATGTTTACCTGACCGATGGCTGGATGGTGCCGGACCATATCCTTTGGTACCCGATGCATTCAGCGCAGCTTAGAAAGAAACCCGCTGGCAGCGGAAGGTAATTAAAAAATGCACCAAAAAGAACGATTGGAAAAAATTAAATCGGAATTCCCGATTTTTCAAAGAAAAATTCATAACGACCAACGACTTGTTTATCTTGATTCAGCGGCGACTTCGCAGAAACCGGAACAGGTTATCCAGGCGATGGATGATTTCTACCGTAATTCTAATGCCAATATTCATCGCGGTATCCACGAACTGGCTGAAGAAGCCACAGGATTATACGAAGATGCACGCCTGCGGATCGCGCGATTCCTGAAAATCGAAGACGCTCGCCAGATCATTTTCACGCGAAACACCACCGAATCCATCAATCTGGTCGCAAAAACATGGGGAAGCTCTTTCCTGCAGAAAAACGACCTGATCCTGCTCACTCGCATGGAACATCACTCAAACCTTGTGCCCTGGTATATGCTAAAGGGGGCGATGGACCTACGGATCGGCTTTATTGATATTACTGCTTCAGGTGAACTTGACCTGCAACAATATTCTGCGCTGTTGGAGCAAAAACCAAAACTGGTGGCATTCACACATATGTCCAATGTAACCGGCACTATCAATCCGGCTCAGCTCATAACGAAAATGGCGCATACGGCAGGTGCAATTGTCTTGATCGATGGCGCCCAATCAGCGCCACATTTTCCAGTGAATGTCACTGAACTGGATGCTGATTTTTTCGCCTTTTCCGCCCACAAGATGTGTGGCCCGACGGGTATCGGCGTGCTGTTTGGAAAGTACGCTCTTTTGGAACAAATGCCTGCTTTTCTGGGCGGCGGGGATATGATCAAAAAAGTGACTTTTGATGATTTTTCGGTCAATGCGATCCCTTATAAATTCGAGGCTGGCACGCCTTCTATTGCTGAGGGAGTAGGCTTTGGCGCGGCAATCAATTACCTTGAAGGCATCAGTATGGAGGCTATTGCTGAGCATGAAAGGACTTTGACTCGTTATGCATTACAGGTCTTGGGTCAAGAGAAAGGGATAACTGTTATTGGACCTGATCCTGAGAAGCGTGGCGGGGTGGTTTCCTTTTCAATGGATGGTATTCATCCGCATGATGTCGCGCAGATCCTTGATTCCGACGGAATTGCGGTCAGGGCAGGGCATCACTGCGCCATGCCGCTACACCAGCATTTGAAATTATCTGCAACAACACGAGCAAGCTTTTATCTATACAATACAACCGAAGATATTGATCGGTTAGTTAGAGGATTAGCTAAAGTGCGCAAGGTGTTTGCTTAAGGAATAAATGGACGATCTTTACAGAGAACAGATTTTAGACCATTACAAGAATCCGCGCCAAAAAGGCCAGATTAATCCCAGCGACCATAGCTTTGAGGATGAAAATCCTCTGTGCGGTGATTTCTTGCATATTGACCTGAAAACGGATGCGCAAGGCATTATCACTGACGCGAAATTTGAAGGCCATGGCTGCGCCATATCCATGGCATCTGCCGACTTGCTGCTGGAATCACTGATAGGCAAGTCAACAGAGGACGCTAAAAAACTATCGAAGCAGGATATTCTGGATATGCTCGGTATCGAATTAAGCCCGGTAAGATTGAAATGCGCATTGCTGTCACTTAAGGTCGCCAAGGCTGCAATTTATGACTTAAAAGAAGCAGATGATGATCTAATGCAATAAAAATCTCTGGTAACCCAGAGATTTTTTTATTTTTCATTGGCCAAATTCACCGACAATCCTCAAAATGTCGAATCCTTCTGCATATTCTCTTTCACATAAAGCGCCGTTCCTGATGAGGATAGCTTTGGTTAATTCAGGTGCAAAATAATACTTATCCGCATATGTTTTGTAGGCGGCGAGTGAATTCAATTTCTTTTCAAGGTCAGCACCCGTCACTTCTACAAGAAAGGCGGGGAAAAAGCCCTGACTGCTGCGGATAACATCGTAGCCGAAGACTGAGGTGCCCCGGAAAGCCCGCATCGTTTCCTGAGTAATAACATTATGATCCTGATGCAGATCCGCTTGGGAATGTACGAAGACAACATCCGGAGAATGCTCTTTCCTGAGAGTTATTAGAAATTCAAGAATTTCCTGACGCTGATGTAAAAAGCGGCGTGTCTCAAAGGTTCCAAGAATGATGTTTTCCTTTTTGAGGTTCAAGACCTGCATGCTGTTGTAGTGTTCAGCAACGACATTCTTCAATGCTGGATTTTTTTGATTGTCAGAGAGTGTCGCGCAGATAATTTCTGCTGAGTCCACCTGGTTAGCGATCAAGGCTCCGCATCCCAACTCGATATCATCGGGGTGAGCGCCAAGAAAAAGGATCTTCTTTGCTTTGAAAAGCAGATTTGTGTTCATTGATTATTTGGTGGCCAAAATACCGCCGACCACTTTTGTCATCACAATCTTGCCATCGCGTTCTACCCAGTGGTGGGCAACATCACTAATCTTTTGCATAATTTCAAGAAATCCTTCTTTTCCATTAAAGAAATCCGCCCAAAGTCTGCGATCTTCCGAAAGAGACGCGCGGGTATATTCAAGGAAGGGATCTGCCGTTGAAAATGTCAACGGATTCTCAAAGATTTTCAATTCGACTTTATTAAACGATGCTCTGACCGCATCCAAGATGTCACTGTAGTAGCGAGAACTGCCCGGCATTGGTGGGATCTCTTTACCAGTTGCTTCGCGGATAATGTCATAGAATACCTTTTTATTTTCGGGCATCGGGCCGGTGGTGAATAATTTTCCACCGGGTTTGATTACACGGTGCATTTCGCCAATTGTAAAGGGAATATCTTCCGCATAATAGATCGCAAAACAGCAGGAGATCAGATCAAACAGATCGTCATCAAAATCAAAGGCTTTGTTGAAATCCAGCCTGTCAAATTCAATATCATACTCATTTTCCTCGCTCTGTTGACGTGCTTTGGCAAGCAAATCAGCATCCACATCGACGCCAGTGATCTCACAATCTCCGCCCAGCTCATTATAAAAGGAGAAACACTGTTTTCCCGCGCCGCAGGCAATATCCAGGATCTTCATACCTTTCCTGAGGGGCAGCAGCTCAAGCATCCATTCATCAATATTTCTTCCTCCGAATTTATTATGGATGTTAATACGGGCTAATAAATCGGATGTGGTTTCTTTGTAATCAATCTTCATCGTTCCTCATGTCATTTCGAATTTTTTAAGTATAAGGAGAGGCGGATTTCTGTCAAGGTTCAAAAATCCGGTTCAGCAGATGCGTGGAAGCATTTCACCAGTGAGCATATCAACGATGCGGGTGCCACCGATGGCGGTTTTCATCGTAACCCTTGGTGAGCCAATAGCCTGAATCACTTGCCCGATAATTACGGCATTTTTTCCAAGCGGATGGTTTTTCAATACCTGAATGGCATTGAGCGCCTGGTTTTCTGGCAAAATGATGATTACCTTGCCTTCGTTGGCAACATACAAGGGATCAAAACCCAGCATCTCACAAGCGCCACGGACTTCGGGTTTGACAGGGATCTTGTTTTCAATGAGCTGGATTGAAATCTTACTTTGCAAGGCAATCTCATTTAGAGTCGTCGCCAATCCACCTCGGGTTGGATCGCGAAGGACATGAATATCAAATGATGAATCGGATACCAATTTGATCAATTTGTTAAGCGGTGCGACATCTGATTGAATGGTGGTGCGAAAGCCCAGATCATTGCGCGCCGCCAACACTGCAATACCATGATCACCAATTGTTCCGGAAATGATCACGCTATCTCCGGTTTGAGCATATTGTCCGCCAATTTCTTTAGCGGAATTTGCCAACCCGATCCCGGTTGTTGATATGAAGATCCTGTCTGATTTGCCCTTTTCTGTAACCTTGGTATCTCCGGCGATGATCAACACTCCGGCTTCATCTGCTGTTTGACGCATGGAAACTACTATCCTTTCCAGGTCAGCGACAGGAAAGCCTTCTTCAATGATAAAGGACGCGGTCAGGTATAACGGATCTCCACCAGACATACTGACGTCGTTTACAGTGCCTGAAACTGCCAGCCGACCGATATCACCTCCTGGAAAGAAGATCGGGCTGACAATATGAGCATCCGTTGAAACAATCAATTTTCGATTCTGGTTGTCGGTGCACAACTGAAGTGCTGCAAAATCATTGCCTTGAGCCAGAATTGAATTATTGAAATGCTTCGCAAAAACCGAGTCAATCAGGTCTTTGGTCATCCTGCCGCCACTGCCGTGGCTCATGACAATGCGATCCTTATGTGGAAGGGGCAAGGGACAGATCAGGTTATCCAGTGAAGATTCGTTTTTCTTTCCCACAAGATCATTTTCTGCCATAGCGGTAATACGCCGAACAGGCGCCCTCCGATGAGACCATGGTTGCCCCCAGTGGATTCTGGGGAGTACATAGAGTGCCAAAGGCCGGGCACTCAAACGGCTTTTTAAGACCTTGCAGGATCATTCCAGAGATACACATCTCCGATTCTTTGGTCTCGATATTCGCAACATCAAAGCGATTTTCAGCGTCAAAACCCTTGAATTCTTCTTTCAGTTTCCAACCGCTCAAAGGGATCTCACCAATACCACGCCAGTTGCGATCGCAAGGTTCAAAGGTTTCATGAATGATCTTCTGCGCAGCTTTGTTGCCCTCACGCCTTACCGCCCGTGGATAGGCGTTGTGTACCTTAAAAATACCTCTTTCCAACATCCTTACCGTCTCAAAGATTCCCAAAACCAGATCCAGCGGTTCAAAGCCGGTTACTGCCATTGGTATGTGATATTGCTCTGCGAGAGATTCGTATTCTGCATATCCCATGACCGCACAGACATGGCCGGCAGCCAGAAATCCCTGAACACGATTGGAAGGTGAACCCAGGATGGCACGCATGGCAGGCGGAACGCATACATGCGATACCAGCATGGAATAATTGGGGATCTTTTCATCTCTGGCTTTAATAACACTGATAGCGTTAGATGGCGCAGTCGTTTCAAACCCGATCCCGAAAAATACCACCTGACGATCTGGATTTTCTTTGGCAATACGCAGTGCCTCGATGGGCGAATAGACAACCCGGACGTCTCCGCCGGAAGCTCTGACGGAGAAGAGGTCCTGATTGGAGCCAGGCACACGCAGCATATCCCCGTAGGAGGTGAAGATCACATCTGGATTAGAAGCGATCGCGATAGCCTTATCCACCAGTTCCAAAGAAGTTACACAGACCGGGCAGCCTGGCCCGTGAATAAGCTCGATCTCTTTTGGCAACATATCCGTCAAACCATACTGCATGAAAGCATGCGTCTGGCCGCCGCAAATCTCCATGATCGCCCAGGGACGCGAGATCGTATTCCTGATCTGGCCCAGGACCTTTTCAACCAACTCAGCACTACGGTATTTTTCTAAAATCGCATTCATTTTCGATATATTTATTTTATGTCTTCATCCTGAAAAGCATCAATCTGATTGAACAGATCCAGAGTTTCCTGCGCTTCCTCATCGGTCAAGGTACTGATGGCGAAACCCGCGTGGACAATGACATAATTTCCAACAAGCGCGTCAGGAACTGCTTCAAGACAGACATCCAATTCAACACCACTGAAATCCACAACTCCCATTTTCGTAGAGTCGTTTTGATAAATTTTCGTGATCTTACCGGGGACTGCAAGGCACATTTTCTTTACCTCAATTAGTTTTTAAAGAGATAATTCGCGATCAAAGCCTGCCCAAGAGCAATTCCACCGTCATTGGCAGGCACCTGATGATGGATCAGGAGTGAATAATTTAACTCCTCAAGATCTTTAATAACCTGGCTGACCAGGAATTTATTCTGCCATACACCGCCAGAAAGCGCCACTGTTCTACAGCCAGTTTCTTGCGAGATCCTGTCGCAGACTTTCAGAATCAACAAACGGATACTGTTATGAAATTTTGCGGCAATATCCGGTTTGGGAACCTGGTTTTGCAGGTCCATGATCACTGCTTCAAGGACAGGCGCAATTCTAATCTGCTTATCTTCAATTTCAAAGTGATATGACTTTTCCATCTCAAGATTGATAATATTTTCCAATTCAATGGCTGCCTGGGCTTCAAAATTTACCACATGCCGAAGGCCAATTAAACTGGCAACCGCATCGAACAAACGGCCCATGCTGGAAGTTTTTGGACAATTGATATCAGAGGTCAACTGGGATTTCAGGATGGAGCGTTGATCAGGAGTCAGTGCCTTAAATGCGGGGATATCATCAGCCCAGGCGATGTTATTTTTCCACAGATAAGCCGCGGTAATTTTTGCCGGGTGACGGGTGGCGCTGTCACCGCCGGGAAGAGGCATATATTCCAGGTGGAATTTTCTAGCAACCTGCGCATAGCCGCCAAAGAGGAATTCGCCGCCCCAAATATTTCCATCCAGACCATACCCGGTGCCATCCAAAATGATACCAATCACCGGGTCATTCGTTGTCCAACCATTATCAGCCAGGACAGAAGCAAGGTGCGCGTGATGATGCTGTACAGGATAAAGCGGCAGATCCTGCCGGCAAGACCTGTCATTTGCATAGTGGGTGGAAAGATAATCGGGGTGCATATCGCAGGCGATTGCTTGAGGTTTTATTCTGAATAGGTTCTCATAGTGAGGTATGCCTGATTCAAAAGATTGAAGAGTTTCAAGGTTTTGAAGATCGCCGATGTGGTGGCTGAGGAAGGCATAATTATCTCTTGTCAGGCAGAAGGTGTTCTTCAATTCCGCGCCAACTGCCAGAATTGGACTCATTTGTATATCCAACCGAACAGGATCTGGTGCAAAACCACGTGATCGACGAAAAAAATACCGTTTCTCGCTAACTTCTGTAACTACCGAGTCATCCACCCGGGTTTCAATTTCACGATCATGTAGAAGAAAGCCATCTGCAATATGATCAAGCTCGGAAAGGGCGCTTGAATTGGAGAAAGCGATCGGTTCTTCGCTGAGGTTCCCGCTGGTCATCACCAAGACTTCAGGAAAGCCTGGTTCCGGTTCAGTAAGCAGATAATGTAGAGGCGTATATGGCAGCATGATCCCCAGGGTTTTGGCACCCGGAGAAATGGCAGATGGGATGTTTGAAGCAGCTTTTCTTTTTAAAATGACGATCGGTTTCTCTTTGGATTCCAGCAACGATCTTTCAGCGGGAGATAATTCGACATGTCTTTCAGCGAAGGTTGAATTGAAAACCATAACGGCAAAAGGTTTATCAGTCCTTTTTTTTCTTAAACGAAGTGTATCCAAGGATCTTTCATTCAAAGCGTCACAAGCCAGGTGAAAACCACCAAGACCTTTTATTGCTATGATCTTACCGACTTTGATTGAATGACGCGCAGCCTGAAGAGCTGTCTCTCCATAGGTACGGTTCCCATCAAGGTCTTCAAACCAGATCTGCGGGCCACACTCCCTACAGGCAATGGGCTGGGCATGGTAGCGGCGATTTTGAGGATCTTCGAATTCTTCGCGACAGCGTTCACACATTTTAAAATTTGCCATAGTTGTCAGCGGGCGATCGTAGGGGATATCTTTAATGATCGTAAACCTGGGACCACAATTGGTGCAATTAATAAAGGGATAGCGAAAGCGGTGGTCCTTAGGGTTAAAAAGCTCTCTCAGACAATCATCGCAAATAGACATATCCGGTGATACAGGAATGAATGCGCCAGCCAGAGATTCACTCTGGATGATCTCAAAGTCAGAAAATACTCCAGGTATAACCTTCTCGGATGTGACAAAATCAATTTTTGATAAAGGCGGAGGTTGCGTTTGAAGAGCCTGTGTAAATGCTGAGATATCTGATTCACGCCCGCAAGCCAAAACTTCAACTCCAGCAGATGAGTTCCTGACCCAACCAGTGATGCGGTGTTTGACTGCTAATCCGTAAACAAAAGGCCTGAATCCAACCCCCTGAACGATCCCCCTGATATGGATTTCCCTGCCGACAAGCATAAATAATGTTACTTTCTTTGAATCTTCGAAGACAGCCAGCCTGTCCACACAGAAAAACCGTCAAGCGTTTTACTGGAAAGCGGAAAAATCGGAATGCCTGGATTTAAAGCTTCGATCCCTTTGCGGAAGTAGTCCTGATCAAAGTCAACATAAGGCAGCAGGTCAGTCTTGTTCAGGATGAGGCAATCGATGCCGCGATATATTCCGGGATATTTATAGGGTTTGTCATCACCTTCAGGTACACTGGCAATAACCAGGCTGACATGTGTACCCAGTTTGAATGAGGCAGGGCAGACCAAATTACCTACATTTTCGATTATGACCAGATCGGTTTGTTCAAGATCCAGGCTTTGTAGTCCTTTACGCACCATCATCGCGTCCAGATGGCAATTCCCACCTGTATTGATCTGTGTCACCGGAATATCCAGATCGCTTACCTTGTCGGCATCAATCGTAACTGGAGCCGTATCACCCTCGATCACGGCGATGTTTATCTCATGATACAGCGACTTAATTGTCTGCAGGATGACACTGGTCTTCCCGGCACCTGGCGAGGCCATAATATTGACAGCCAAAATCTTGCGGGTGTTAAGAAACTCGAGGTTTTCTTCGGCTACGCGGTCATTGGCACTGAGAATATTTTCGACGATCTGAATTTTCGATTTAATCATGGGGCATATCTCTACTTTTCTATTTCAATGCTTTCCAGAAGGAACTCATTACCTGAAAGGAACTTAAGGTCCATCGATGAACAGGCAGGGCAGGGTGATAACTCGCCAGCCAGTTCAAATTCCTTTTCGCAGGATATACATTTCATGACGGCTTTACGCCTGTCAAAATGCAGTATCGAGTCTTTGCAGATCGAATTTTCACTGATCATATCCCAATAAAACTGAATACTCTCATCCACAATTCCTGAAAGCTCGCCTATGACCAGATTTAAAACGGTCACTTTTTTAGCTTTATTCTGGCAGGCATACTCACTGGCAGTATTCAGCAGGGATTCGGTAATCGATAATTCATGCATCTGCGATATTATACTATTAAGATAAAAATACTATAAATATAAGATTAATTAAGAAAATTAGTTTTTAACAGGGAGATCGCCTGAGTACATAATTCTTTGGTTCTGGGAGACAAGGAACAGTCAAATTTAAATTCATATCCTCTTACTGAAAGCATCCAGGATTCCGGGTATTTGCCGGTGATGGATTCAGCAATAGAAAGCAGTGAAGAAGGAGTCATATGATGCGTGAAGGGGGAATTCGCGAACGCTGGCGCAAGTTTTTGAAGGCTTACGTCATCCTGCATCTCACCGGTGTGCGCGTCAATAAAAACAACCTTTTGGAAGTCAGCGATAGTCTCCACATATTCAGGGAGCAGCTGAAAATTGAACCACACATCCACATTAACAGTTAAAGGGATTAGATCGGCTGTGAACAGGTCAGTATCAGGCATATTCTTTTCAATAAATAGCTGGTTCAGGATATGCCAGGCTGCACCGTCATCGCCGCGGTCAGGATTCCCATACCCAAGTAAAAGCGTTTTTGTTCTCATAAAAGAATTGTAGACCATAAAAAATGCCGCCATCAGGGAGGCGGCATTTGTGATTGCTCAATGAACTTACGGATCCCTGCGCAAAGTATCTACAAGGATACCTTCTGAATTGCGGATCTCAACGATTAGAGGCATCTTTCCAACCGCATGGGTTGAGCAGGACAGGCAGGGGTCGTGGGCTCGTATGGCGGCTTCAACCCGATTTAATAGACCTTCGTGAATGTCGGGGCCGGTGATATAAGCTTTTGCGACCGAATCGACCGACTCACTCATTGCCCAGTTGTTATGGCCTGTAGAAACAATCAGATTGACCTTTTCCAATTGACCATTTTCCTTGGCGATGTAATGATGCAGCAAAGTGCCGCGAGGCGCTTCGATGACGCCTACACCTTCGCCCTTGAAGTTTTGGCGAGTATTGAGGATATCCTTGCCAAGAATATCGGGGTCATCCAGCAGCACTTTTACCTTTTCAAGGGTAAATAAGAGCTCGATTAGGCGCGCATAGTGATAATTTAAAGTGTTCTCGACTGGTTTCCAGTCATACATCGCGCGATATTCTCTAAACTCTTCATTGGCAAGCGGAGTGTCGATCTTTTCAGAGACATTAAGACGGCCTAAAGGTCCCACGCGATAAGCACCCGCTGGATAACCCATTTTCTTGTAATAAGGGAATTTGAGATAGGACCAATCTTCAACATGTTCGGCAATGTTTTCCAGGTAATTATTGGCATCGAATTTCTCGAGCTGATCACCCTTGGAATCGACCAGGCGCAGATCACCTTGATACAGTTCCAAAGCTTTGTCAGGAGTGACCAGACCTAAATAATTGGTTGGGAATACCGCAAATTTATCGACATCTTCCCTGTTCTTAGCCGCCCAATCCTTGAAAATCTTCAAGCCGAGTTTTGTGATCGCGATCATTTCATCCGCATCCTTGAGAATGACATCTCGGAAAGCAGGATCCAAAGCTTTGTTAACACCACCGGGAACGGCAAAATTTGGGTGGATGCGCCGGCCGGCGACCATGTGAATGATCTCCTGACCGTATTTTCTGAGCGCGACAGCTTTTAGCGTAAGACCGGCATCTGCCTGGATCAATCCGACAACATTGCGAACCGCAGGATCTGCGTCGAAACCAAGGATCAAGTCAGGGCCTGCCAGCTCAAAAAAATGCATTCCGTGGCTCTGAATAAATTGACCCATATGGGTCAATTTACGCAGCAGCAAAGCAGTGCGCGGCGGGGGGGTGCCGAAAACAATGTCGCCAGCTTTCGCGGATGCCAGGTGATGGCTGACCGGGCAAATGCCGCAAATGCGCGGAGTGATTGTGGGCATTTCAAAGACCATGCGTCCTTCGCAGAATTTTTCGAAACCGCGAAATTCATTTACATGAAAATAGGCATGATCAACCTTGCCATCCGGTTTCAAATTGATGGTGATCTTGCCGTGACCCTCAACGCGAGTCACTGGTTCAATTGTTATTTTTTGGGATACCATTGTTTCAGTTTCCTTAATTCCACATCAGATTGTTATTTTCAAGCTTGGGGATTCGGCCTTGAGCCAACTCGCTCAGTGCAAAAAAGATGATATCCGCATCCGGAGGACAACCGGGAATAAAAACATCCACTTTAACTACTTCGCTGATTGCGCGAATACGTGTCGGGACACCCAATTCCGGAGATGAAGGGATCTTTCCGCTCGAATCGGTGCTTGGTGTTTCAACATAAGCCCGTTTAAGTGTCTCTTCAAGTGTGAAGAAATTACGCATGGCAGGGACACCACCGAAAACAGCACAGTCGC
>CAZBNE010000002.1:63666-78008 GCA_964493155.1 uncultured Pelolinea sp. | reverse complement strand
CCGTGAGGTCAAGGGTTCAAATCCCTTCGCCCCGACCAGTCATTAGTGTAAATTATTTGCAAATCAATCATCGTTCAGAAGCGGATTCATCCCTAATTCTACGCTAGTTTGTTGCCAGCATGAGTGGGTATTTGCGATTATCGCTCCCACAATTCGTTACAGAATCCCTTTGCACCGACCAAAGGACTGACCTTATCCCGGTCATTTTTGCTAAAGTAAGAGGAGCGTCAGCAGAAAATGAAGCGGAATTGACTATTAAAACCCAGTAATAATCCAAGAATACCCGGAAATGCAATGGTTCATCTGGAAATCACTAAACAAGGTTGTCCTCGTTTATCATATACTATAATTTTTATTGTAAGTGAAATTATTAAATAACCATGAAACCAACGTTATTAACCATCCAGAAGAGAGGCTTGTTTGACTAAGAAGGTTTTTGTTACCGGTTGTTATGATCTGCTCCATAGCGGGCATGTTGAGTTTTTCCGCGAGGCAGCACAGTACGGAGACCTGTATGTCGCGATCGGCTCTGATAAAACAATCTACGACCTCAAGGGACGCATGCCCGTCAACAGTGAGCAGGAGCGGCTGTTCATGGTTAAAGCTGTCTCGTCGGTACATGACGCTTTTATCTCCAGAGGCTCAGGTATCATTGATTTCGATGCAGAGCTTCGCGACATGCTCCCGGATATTTTTGTGGTCAATTCTGACGGCAATATGCCGGAAAAACAGGAGCTCTGCCAGGAATTGGGGATCCAGTATATTGTACTGGAGCGCACGCCGCATATCGGCCTGGAAGCCCGTTCAACAACGGAATTGCGCGAACGTGATTACCTGCCTTACCGCATCGAATTAGCTGGCGGTTGGCTTGATCAGCCGTATGTGTCGCAGCACTATCCCGGTCCGGTCGTAACACTTTCCATTGAGCCAACCCTGGAGTTCAACGAACGCAGCGGCATGGCAGGCAGCACGCGTAGGCACATGCGCGAGATCTGGGGCGTAAAGATGCCGCCCGGTGATTATGAGAAAATGGCCAAAATTCTGTTCTGCTATGACAACCCGCCCGGGACCAAGATCATCTCCGGCGCGCAAGATTCGATCGGGCTGGTGTTTCCCGGCCTGGCATACGCTTATTTCGATGGCGGATACTGGCCAAAATATATCGAACACCGTCTTGATGAACCGCTGCTGACCTTTCTTGAAAACGCGCTGTATCTGATGCCGCTCGGCCCACGCTATGCGGATTTTGATGTGATGACAAACACGTATTTTGACCGCGAACATGCAAAGGCGCTTGCGGATGCCACCGATGAAAACTGGAAAGCGATTCTGGATCAGGATATCGCCACGTTCGGCAGGTCGTTACGCGCCATGTTTGATGCGCAGGTTGCCATGTTCCCGGCCATGCTGAACGAGCGCGTGACCGCAGTCATCGATAAATACCGGGATATCGCCCTGGGTTGGAAGCTGACGGGCGCCGGCGGGGGCGGTTATTTGATAATTGCTTCCGATAAGCCCATTCCCCACGCGGTACGTATCGTGGCTCGCCGTGAAAATGAGTAAGGAAAATGTTCTGGCACCCTTTACCAGTCGGTAAAAAAGGATGCTTTCCACGCCAACACCCCGCGAAAACTTGAGCATGCTGAAAAGCCGATGCTGATTTCCAGCGCGAATGAGATGCTGGTTAAAACCAAAGCGGTTGGTATCTGCGGATCTGATTTCCACCTCTTTCGCGGCGGCTATCCTTACACAACCAATCCGCTGATCTTCAGGCTTGAAGCCAGCGGTATGAATGAAATCCCCACCAGTAAAGTCAAGAGACTCGTAGCCAGCGGATATATGAAGCGGAAGCCGCAGATCCCCTGCGGCAGGGGTTACCCTTGTTAAATTGGATGCAGGATACTGCTGTTAATACATGAAAACCATGAGGTGACTAAAAAGAACTAACCATCAGCGGCACACGCAACAACCTGTACAGATTCGACAATGCGATCAACTTCATTCATACAAATCATGACCCTGTAACAAATCTGATTATCCATACCTTTGGTTTTACCAAAATCCCCGCCGCGTTTATTACAGAAAATGAAAAATTCGATGGAACCCGCAAGGTCAAGATCGAATTGAATGCTTAATCATCCGCCAAGTTCATTTATGGAATAAAAATTGTGATGCTCCGGATAACTCAAAGGCAGTATAAGCCAGCAGCAGCGCAAGCATCGAATTGATCATTCGCCGGATTAAAGGATTTCTTAATTGTTGAAAAAGAATCGAACCTGCCATGGTCCAGATCGATGTGAACGTAGATGCCAGGCAGGCTAGTACTGCTGCGGATATGAAAATCCATAAATAATTACCATTAAGCGAAGCCAAAAATGAAGAATAAAGGGTCATTCCCAGGACCATAACCTTTGGATTAAGGAACTGAAGGAGCAGCCCTTTTGAAAAACCTATTAAAGGCTGGTCGACCTCATTATCAGCCAGCGATAAGCGCAGCAAGCCGTATGCGATCCAGAGGATATAAAAAGCGCCAAGAATGCGTACGATCCTTTCGAAACCAGGGACAGTTTTTAAAAGCAAACTTGAAATGAATGCACTGAGCAGCATAATGAAGAAAAAACCCGCACCTACTCCCAGTACAAATTTGAGCGATTTGCGGAAGCCATACAGGATGCCCATTGAAGCACCGGTAATGTTATTCGGCCCAGGAGTGATCATTGTGGTGAATACAAAGATAACCAATGGCAAGTAATCAAATCCAGATGTAAACATAACCATTTTCCTCTCTCAGTCAGGTTTCAGGGCTTGGGAGTATCTGATGGAGGTATTCATTGATTTCCTGAGAGCCATGCCTGATAAATTCACGCTACTGTTGAAAACAAGCGGGCATATTCTCCTCGATCGGGAAATATTCCATCTTATCTTCCCGATAGGAGTAATAAGAATTATCCGGAAGCAATCCAAGGTCTGCTGAGAAATATTTATCTAGGATAATCCTGAAGGTATTGATCGGTGTGATCGTTTCATAAAGTTTTGAATAATCCTGGTCAGGAAAATAGATCGCGTACAGATTTGCCAGGCGACCATTCAGGATCTCGTTTTCAAGAGTACCATGGTCCGAATGGAGAATGATTATAGCCTGCGGATCAATCTTTTTAATTTCATTGATCAATTTGGGTATTCTGCTGTTAAGGTATTCGATTTGTTTTATGAATCCCATTCGGGCATATTCCTTGTTGATCGCGGAAAAATATTTATCACGGTAGTATGCATCCTCTTTTAAGAATGTTCCATCAGATTCAAAAACATAGGGTCCATGCGGTTTTTCAATATGGCCGAAAACATATTTCGGTGATGGGATGGAAACAGATTCATCCAGGCTATCGAGGATGAATTCCTGCTGAAGATAATGATCCTTTAATGCGCTTGAGCTTAATGAGGTTACACCCTGTTTAAATGGCAGGCTGAAATCCTTGATGATTCTCAGTGCCGAATTGTCAATATAAATCGATTCAATCGGAAAAAGGTAAGGATTGACCAAGGGTTCAATCGAAAATGGATGAAAAATATCCGCGTCAGAGAAATCCCAATGCACATTGTCAAAAGCTACGATCTGGTAACCAAGATCACTCAGTCTTGCCCTTACCTGGCTGTGCACCAGAGCATCCTTGAGCGCAGGTTCTGTCAGTGTTTCAGGTGTCATGTAATCCTGGACATAGGACATATTCATGGTTGAGGATATTGATAGGAAGGTATGGGCGTAATTGCTACGGCTGCAGTCCGCGACATAAAAACCAGAATCATTCAGGAACTGGATGAATTTTGAATTATCAAAGCCATAACTTTCCGCCAAAAAATCCTGACGCTGATATGAGTCCAAAATGATGTGATAGATGTCAGGCAGATCCTTTTGGGGTAAAACTGCCTGCGATGGTGCATTTTTGAATGCAGGCTGGGCTTTGGTTAGTTGATTGTTTTGAAAAGTAAAAAGGGCAATCTGTATAACCGGCATCAAGACCAGATAAAATGAAAAAAGGTTAACCAACAAGGTAATCTCCGGCAGATGCCTAAATTTTTTAAGTACAAGCCATGAGAATACGGCAAAAAATACAAACATAAGAAAAATGACAATCCGATGATGCCCAAAAACGCCGCCAAAAACCATGGGATTTTTAAAAAAAGTATAAAGAGAACCGTACACTGAAAAGAAAAAGACGATAAAGGATGTCAGCAATCCCGATTTCTGTAAGTTGCGGATAAATAAATTAACAAGGAAAAGAATGACCAGCGCTGCGATAGCCAAAGTCAGAAGTAATCGATAAGTTGTTTGAGGTTTAATCTCTCCCAGATTGGATGCAAAGAGCGCCAGTGGAATATAGGCCGCGAGCAGGATAGAATGGAATGGAAATTTTTTAATCATGTTAATTATTCTGAAACTCCTAAATGGATGAATGAAAAAGAAAGCGGGAGAAATTCATTGATTGGGAAATACCTGTTTATTTTTTGCACAGGATCAGCGTACGCCCAAGAGGAAAAGATGGATATGTAGAAATTTCTTTAAACCTTGTTCTTAACGCTGCAATATATCCTTCAAGAGAATACCAACTCAAATCTCTACGAAATGTCACAAGAAGCTCTTGCACGCGGGGATCTTCGATGGGGATGAATTCAGTGATCAGCCATTTTTCGCAGAGATCCGCATAGATTTCCGCAATTTTATTGAATGAATGCCCCTGGGTTATCACCAGGTTATGCACCTGGGTTAAAGCCAATGCTCCCTCAGCTTTCAATCGCTCAAGAGCCGCAGGGTACTGCATGGATCGCCAGCCAGCTGCTGGTGTCGGGTTGCTGATATCCATCATCAGCGGCAGGATCTTCAGATCATTGAATTTTGCTGTTTGGTAAAGCATATCCAGCGATTCTTCATTGGTGTCGAAGGCTGTCACTGAGATGCCAAGCCGGGCAGCCAGAATCGCGAAGCCTCCTTTTTTACATCCGATACAAACAACAGATCCGGGTTTCAATTCCTGCAGAAACACCGAAATCTTTTCCTGTTTAGGATTTAATTCCCGAGCGTCTAAATAGGGCGCCATATCTGATTGATAGCGTAACCATTTTTTTCGGTTATTCAGCGGTTTTATCGAATTCAATTCAGCCAGAAGCTTTACAAAGAATTGTTTTCGTTTTCCTTTTGGAATAGTAGTACTGCTGAGTAATTTTCCGATTTCTTTATCCTGGCCAGTGCTCTGCAGCAAATTGATCATCGCTTTGGGAATATAGAAACGGTTGATCAGCCAGGGTTTTTTAAACAAGCCACTACTATTCATGAACCTGCCCATCTCATTTGCAGTGATCCCGGTCTGGGAAGCCAGCATCAGCGAGCGCGCTGCTTTCCCATAACCTTGCTCAGCGGCTAAAAGCGGGAAAAGGAACATTCGCATATATTGGTCAAGCGCGACCCAATTAAGGTCCTTTTCGACTGGCATGATGGATGTAAAGTCGACAAAAACAGGCTGGCTGGATTGGAACAGGATATTAAAAGGTGTTGCGTCTTTCAGAATCAGGTCTTCATCTAGCAGCTTCAGGCAGATATCCAAAGTCAATTGAGCTGCGTCATGCAGCATCAGGTTGGTCCATTCAAATGGATAATTTGCCGGAGAGATCTTGCGGTGCTTTAAGGTCAGGCTCTTCGATCCAGGACCATCGTGAGAAATGACAGTATCAACCAATTCATGACCAATCATGTCATGAATCAGCGGATTTTCAAAAAGTGACTTTACAAAGGGAATAAATTCAGGAGCAATTGAACGAAAAATGGACCCATCCTGTTCGAAGATATTGCCTGTTGGATCCATCCCTCCACTTAGCTGTGATGGTTTTGGTGGCATTTTAAAAAACTGCTTTTATTCTTCAGGATCGCTGTCTTGCTTATCTTTTTTTGAAAACAATTTTTTTAACGGCTTAAACAAAAAAGTCAATGATGAAACAATGACCAGCCCCAAAGCCATGGCAATTTGAGGAAGAACTCCAAGCAATCCCGGATCAAGATATCCCATATTTAACTCCAAAACAAGTGTTGATTTAATAGATTTGAATTTTACTATAGCAATCGCCATGCAACGCAACTTTAAAGATCCATGCAAAATATTTCTTGGATGCTATCATATTGTCATACCAATTATGAGTAAATCCCATTTCCTCATTAAACGCAGGGAAAAACTTTCCTGACCGTCGTTCATTCCGATGAAGTTTTGGGGTTGTAATAACTCTAATAACTAGACGTATGGATATGCCAATCAGCTCAATCGGCATGGATGAATCCCTTGTAGAGCTTGAAAAATATAAAAGAGAAACAATGCAAGAATTTTTAGTACCGCCGGAATTATCAGTTGAAGCGCCAGTTTCTGCCATGATCGGCAAGATCTTTCATAAAGAGGGTGAGAATGTGCCATGTAATGGTGTTCTCGCGGTTATAATTTCGGAAGGTGAATCAATGCCTGCTGCGATTCACGCAATGATCGATGAGGAGGCAATCCCAACAAGCGAAGTACATATAAAAAAGTTAAAATGCTATCTCAGGCGCCAACCGGGCAGCAGATGGTTTCAAATGGGCGTATCAGCATTTCACCGTCTATAAAAAAAAAATCAGAAGAGCTGGGTGTAGATATCTCCAATTCAATCCCATTCAACAGCCAGGTCAAACGCGAAGATGTGGAGCGCGCTTTCCTGGTTATTGAAAAAAATCCAATCTGCGCCTGCTATAGAATATATGAAAAATAATTTCGGGCATCCGTAAATTAACCGGCAAGTGCATGGTACTATCAGTGAAAACTGCTGTGCGGGTTGCACAAAATCTTGAGGTCAGCGGAGAAAAAATAACCGCTCGCCGCAAATCGCTTGAAGCCACTTTGGGAAGTGGTAAGCTATAACATACTCATCGTCGAAGCGGTAGGGAAAGAGCTTAAAGAATTTCCATATATGAATTCCCGTTTATCCGGGGATGAAATTTGGAAAATGAGATCAGTCAACATCGGCATTGTGTACGACGCCGCTGCAGCCAAATTCCAGCAACGCGTCAAACATTTATTTGAAGAACAATAAAACTAATTTGGAGAAAATGTTGAAAATGAAAGAAAAAATCGGATTTATAGGTTTGGGTATCATGGGACGGCATATGTCCGCCCATTTACTGGAAGCGGGATATGAGGTTGCAGTTTTTGATATCATCAAATCTGCGGTCGACGAGATTGCTGCCCAGGGTGGAAAAGCCTGCGGTTCCTGTAAAGAAGTCGCTCAAATGAGCGATGTGGTCATTTCCATGGTACCTGATTCGCCCGATGTGGAAAAGGTTGCTTTGGGTGAAGGCGGCATCATCGAAGCTGCCCGTGAAGGTCTGATCTACATTGATATGAGTTCGATCGCACCCAAGACTGCCATCAAGGTAGCGGAAGAATTAAGTAAAAAAGGTGTTTTGTGCCTGGATGCACCGGTCAGTGGCGGCGAAACCGGCGCAAAAAATGCCGCTCTCTCGATTATGGTAGGCGGCCCCAAAGACTTGTTCGAACGGATGCTGCCAATTTTTGAGGTGATGGGCAAAACTGTCACCCTCTGCGGCGCAAATGGCGCCGGGCAGACCGTCAAAGCCTGCAATCAGATCCAGGTTGCATTGAACTTCATCGGCATGGCTGAAGCCTTGGTTCTGGGTACCAAGGCAGGCGTTGATCCGGCGATCATCGTAAAAGTGCTCAGCGGTGGTTACGCTCAATCCCGAGTCATGGATGTGCGCGGGCCAAAGATCGTAAAGGGTGAATTTGAACCTGGGTTCAAGAGCCGCTTTCATTATAAAGACCTGAACATAATCATGGATACCGCCAAAACATTAAATGTTCCCCTGCCTGCCTCGGCGATTGCTCATGAGTTGTTCAGCGCCATGATGGCTTCCGGGCGCGGTGATCTTGATCATTCAGCTGTTATTAATATCATCGAAGACCTCGCCAAGGTCCAGGCACGCACCAAGAAATAGTAATTTGTGGGTAAGCAAGATGAGAGCCACTCATGAGCTTAATTTAAAAGCTTATGAGTGGCGCGAAGAATTCATAGACCATACAGATGGATTGGGGTCTGAAGCAGATCTGGATTACGGCAGCAGTATCATTGCCATGCTGTTGGCTGTTGAACCTGCCAGCCGGCATGGCCAGACAGTGATTACATCTGACATTGACAAAATTGTTCCACTGAATGCTCTGGATATCATGAATAACGAAAAGGAGATAATCGGCACAGTTGGACAGCACCAGTTGCGCGAATTCAAGTGGGCCTTTTAACACCTGGCAGATGGGCGTGTGAATCCGGAATCGATGATCATCAGTTGAGTTTTTATTGAAGATGCAGTGGGTAATGGTAATGAAGAAGCTATCAAAGACCGGGATCAGATCAAAATAATGGTCGCTCCTGACAAGAAGTATCTGAAATCCTGAGGAGGAATGATGAAACCGATAAATGTTGTCTCATGTCGGAATACACTGGGCGAAGGGCCGCTCTGGAATGCCAAAGAACAGGCAATTTATTGGGTGGATATCGATGAGAAAAAGATCCAGCGTTATTTTCTCAATACCAAAAAATATGAGGTGTTTGATCTGCCGATCAAGATTTGCCTGATGGCTTTTCGCAGCCAGGGAGGAATGATCCTTGGCACAGAAAACGGCTTGTATTTTTGGGATCCCAAAAACCGAAAATTGGAGTTCATCACCCATCCAGAAACTGGAAAAACTGAGGCGCGTTTTAATGACGGCAAAGTTGACCGCAAAGGCCGCTTGTGGGCAGGCACAATGACTTTTGAAGGTGCAACCAGCTCTCTTTATCGCCTGGATCACGACCTGAGCGTCCATCAGATGGAAACCGGTTTGACGATTTCAAACGGTATTGGCTGGAGCCTTGATAACAAAATCATGTACTTAGTGGATTCCAATCGCTATGTCATCTATGCGTATGATTTCAATTTTGATACAGGCGCCATTAGTAATCGCCGTTCTTTCGTGCAGATGTCTGAGCGCATTGGCATCCCTGACGGACTGACTGTTGACAGTGAGGGGTGCATTTGGGTGGCAATCTATGGCGGATGGAAAGTGATGCGCTATGATGCGGACGGCAAGGTTATTGACCAGTTCGAATTTCCAGTGTCCAAACCCTCATCATGCATGTTCGGCGGCAAGAACCTGGATGAACTTTATGTCACCACCATTTCAGAAGGGCTTTCGGCTGAGGATAAATTGAAGCAGCCGATGGCCGGCAACCTATTCATGATCAAAACAAATGTCAAAGGTTTACCAGAACCCAGTTTCGCAGCTTAAGGAGAGGTACCTTTAAGCTAAGCATTGATGTAAAAAAAACCTTTTCAATCTAAAAGGCAAAACTGCAGCGTGATAAACTGGGCTTGGAAAAAGTCGGGGGGAAAAGAACCGATTTGTGAGTATTTTATTATTCCCGGCCATAAAAGCGGCCTATGGTTAAATCAACTCTCGTCAGGATAACAGGCACTGAAGTTAACCTTGAACCTTGTCAATTCGATAAACCTCATAGTCCTCCAGCGCTGGCAGCCCATGACAATTTGGGTAGCAGTCATTTATGCTTTCAGTAAACAATATCTTCAATGATCAAGCATATCTCGAAAAGGCAGGTGTTAAATTCCTTGGTCCATCAGCGAAAGTCGCCACAGGATTAAATAAAAGCGCTTACGCAATTTACTTTACTGGCTTCGATGACTATCGGTTTGAACTGTTAAAAACTGTTTCATAGAATAAGCAAATAGTTGAATCATTGAATTATTCTGCAGATTTACAGGATTAATGAAATCAAGCAGAACAATTCCTTGAAATGATTGGTATTTTAGATTATGATATATGCGTTTATCCGCATATTGGAATATATACAATGGAATCCCGCAAACTGGAACAGGAAATCAGCTTACTGCACGAACGGATCTGCTCAGCCCTCGGTGACAGCACCCGCATACTTATCCTGTATCTGCTCTTCCAAAAAGATCTGTTCGTCAACGAATTGAGTGACGCTCTTAATGTCCCCCAATCGACTGTATCACGGCATTTAAGAATACTGCGTGAGCGCAACCTGGTTAACACAACCCGTCAGGGAACGGCAATTTTATATTCATTGGCTGACAAGCGCATCATAAAATCTCTCGATCTGATGCGTGAAATACTTGCAGAACAAATCCAGTCAGAAGCAGCCATCACAAATTCGACACAAAAACCAATAAATACACACATAAGGAGTAAATAATGAAAATCGTTATCATCGGAGGTGTCGCTGGCGGTGCCAGTACAGCAACGCGCCTGCGCCGAATGGATGAGAAAGCCGAAATCGTGCTTATCGAACGCGGAGAGTATATTTCCTTCGCAAACTGCGGTCTTCCTTATCATATTGGAGGAGTAATCGCTGATCGGGAAAAATTATTGGTGGTCACTCCCCAAAAACTAAAAGAAACATCCAATATCGATGCTCGCGTGCTCCATGAAGTGACAAGCATCGACCGTAAAAATAAGAAGGTGCATATTCGGGAAATTGCATCAGGACATGAGTACATAGAGAGTTATGACAAGCTTGTTCTTTCGCCAGGCGCGTCACCCATCATCCCACCAGTAGAAGGCGTGGGACTTCCCGGAGTATTCACTTTGAGATCCATGACCGACATGGATCGGATAACAGGTTTCTTGCGTGAAACGAAACCAACCCGCGCGGTTGTTGTGGGCGGCGGATTTATCGGTCTTGAAATTGCCGAAAACCTTAAGCACAGGGGGCTGCAGGTAACAATCATCGAAATGCTTAATCAGGTGATGGCGCCCATCGATTATGAAATGGCCGCCATGGTGCATCAGCACCTGCAATTCAAGCAAATCCGCCTTTCTCTTGGTGATGGCCTGAAATCGATCCATGCTGACAAACCTCTGGAGGTGGAATTAAACAGCGGAAAAAAAGTTGTTACAGACCTGGTCATCCTTTCAGTTGGCGTTCGCCCCGAGACCAGTCTGGCAAAAGATGCCGGCTTAGAGCTTGGAGCTCGCGGCGCTATCATTGTCAATCAACACCTGCAAACCAGCGACGCGGATATTTACGCTCTGGGAGACGCTGTTGAAGTGAAAAACCTGATCAGCGGAAAAGCGGTAAACCTGCCATTAGCTGGCCCAGCCAGCAAACAGGCAAGGATCACAGCCGACCATATCACCGGCAGGCCTTCCTTATTCAAAGGCGTTCAGGGCACATCCATAGTAAAAGTTTTCGACCTGACTGTTGCCAGTACCGGGCTCAACAGCCGCCAGCTGGATGATCTGGGGCTGCCTTATAAAAATGCACTGATCCATGCTTCCAACCATGCCGGTTACTATCCCGGCGCTTCACCGATGGCTTTCAAATTGCTTTTCTCTCCCGAAGGCAAACTATATGGTGCACAGCTGGTCGGTTTGGAAGGCGTTGATAAAAGGATTGATGTAATTTCGACTGCCATGCATGGCGGTGCCACGGTATTTGACCTTGAAGAACTGGAACTGGCTTATGCGCCTCCTTTTGGTTCTTCCAGAGACCCCGTGAACATCGTCGGATTTCTAGCAGGCAATATGCTGCGCGGCGATCTAAAGAGCATTAATTGGAATGAGGTTGACAGCCTGGACAGAAATCAGAATATCTTTCTGGATGTGCGCGAACCGGAAGAACTTGCACTGGGTCAGATCAGCGGTTCAGTTAATATTCCGCTTGGACAACTGCGCGAAAGAAGCAGCGAGATTCCCCGCGACAAGCGCATGATCGTTTATTGCCAGGTTGGTCAGCGCGGTTATTTTGCCGCAAGGATCCTGTCCCAACTCGGTTTCGACACTGCCAATTTAAATGGCGGCTATAAAACATATTCACACGCGGTCTGCGAACAATCCAATTTTGATACTTTTGAAAATATATCCATCAGCAGCCGGGAAGAAATACAGGAGAAAGCACCTTTTAATATGGAAAACGCGAATGAATTTACTGTAGATGCATGCGGGCTGCAATGCCCAGGCCCTATCCTAAAGCTTTATAACAAAGCGAAAGAAGTCAATCCTGGCGATATCATCACAGTCAAGGCTACTGATTTCGGCTTTACTAGTGATGTCGGCGCCTGGGCTGACCGAACTGGCTACAAGGTGCTGTCAATTGATTCCGAGGGCGGGGTCATCACGGCCAGAGTCCAAAAAGGTCTTGAGCAAAAGGAAGAAAAAAGTTCATTAACCGCTACCCAGGATAAAACCATGGTAGTCTTCTCGGGCGACCTTGACAAAGCAATTGCCGCTTTTATTATCGCAAATGGAGCAGCTGCCATGGGGCACAAGGTGACTATGTTCTTTACATTCTGGGGATTGAACTTACTACGCAAAAGCGAATCGGTTAAAGTCAAGAAAAACTTCATTGAAAAAATGTTCGGCTTTATGATGCCGCGAGGCGCTGAAAAAACAAAATTATCGCAAATGCATATGTTTGGCATGGGTACTGAAATGATCAAGGGTATTATGAAGAAAAAGAATGTCAGTTCCCTGCCCGAGTTAATTCAAAGCGCGCGCGATAATGGCGTTATCCTGCAAGCCTGCCAGATGACCATGGACCTAATGGGCATCAAGAAAGAAGAACTGCTGGATGATCTCGATATTGTCGGCGTCGCGACCATGGTCCACGCATCGGATGAATCCAACGCGACCATTTTTATTTGATCAATATTTTTTTTAGCGCCCCTTTTAGTGGCGCTTTTGATTGAAAGATGCGTTTGCATCAAAGTGTCAATTATCGCCTGAATAAAAAAAGCTGGAAACAATTTCCAGCTTTTTTCTTAGGTACGCAATAATCTAATATTCTTCTTCTTCGAAATCGTCTGCTTCCTCTTCGTCGATCTCATCTTCATCGATTGGCCAATCCAATTCCAGCGGATCGAGCCATACCACTTCCAATTCAGCTCCGCACTCTTTACATACTACCAGTTTTCCCAGCTTTGGCTGGGAGCCTACTGACACCTCAACTCCACACTGTGGGCATTCGGCACTTTGCATATCTTGACTCCTGTTTTTTTTGTTTCTGTATAATGATGGCGATAAGCATTTTGGGGTGTCCGGATTCTTGTTTAAAAATGAAACACCCGCTTTTATGAACGCAGCTTCTTCAGCCAATTTGGCGCATATATTACCCCAAATTTATATTTTTGCAAGGGGGAAATTTTTATTTATTGACGTTAAAATTCACACAGCGATCCTCAAACATTATGTCACTTCGTATCTCAGGCCTAATACAATCATCAAGAAACCTCCAGGAGGATATGGAGAAGTTGTGTTCAGACACCTTAAACAACAAATCTGTTAACTTCTCAAATCCAGCAGTCGTAAGCCTTCATGATCATATTTCTAATCTCAGTAAAAGAGTTGAGCAAATATGTTTGAAGCAAAAAGGGACGCCTGCAGATCTCTCAAACCAGTCTTACCTTGCCTATCAATGGCTTCATTTCTTAAGTGAAAAAAAATGGCTTTTAAGTCATCTGCACGGATTGGTCGAATTTCAAAATATTCTCAATAGTCAGATAAAAAAGCCTCTTTTCAGAAATAATCTTGCGATACTCCATCTTGAGATTAAGAATTTTAATTATCTGTTTCGCCTCAAACAAAAAAAGCAGGTGATCCTGCTGGAAATCAATGAAGGTTTCATTTCCGCTCCCAAAGAAATTAAAGAATTACTTTGTTCTACTCCATTTTGGGGACGAAGAAGGAAAAATAACTTACTTCTAAAAGAATATGCAAAAACCCCTGAATATCAAAAAATCAATTTGGCGTTGCAGAGTGACAACCACACCAATCAGATTTCACAAAAAGGTCGTTTTTATAACCTTGAGGATATCTTTGATAGTCTCAACCAAAAATATTTTAAAAATTCGCTTGATCGCCCGCGCTTAACCTGGAGCACCCGCCGATCTCGCAGGAGGCTGGGGTATTACCATCCTGATGCTGACGCAATAACTATCAGCCGCAGTTTGGATGATAGGGCAACCCACCCACTTCTTCTTGAATATATCCTGTACCACGAGATGCTTCACAAAGTACTGGGAATCCGTGAATCAAACGGCAGGCGATACGCGCATACCCGTGAGTTTAAAAGGGAAGAAAAGAAATTTAAAGAATACTCCCTGGTTATCGAAATGATGAAAAAATTCTGCAGTAGAAAATAGCATCACCTTTCTTTAAAATATTAGAAGTCAGGCTTGGAACGATCAAAGATTATTTAGGTGAAATATGAAAAATAGGAATAAACTGGCAGGTGCTTTACTG
>CAZBNE010000002.1:54513-63656 GCA_964493155.1 uncultured Pelolinea sp. | reverse complement strand
AGAATACCCCCGGGCTATTGAATTGATGAAAATATTCTGCAGTAGTAAATAGCAACATCTTACTTTAAAATATTTGTGTCGGGCCTGGAATGATCAAATGTTATAAAGGTGAATTATGAGAATTAGTCATAAATTGGCAGGTGCTTTACTGATTGCTCTTTACTCTTTTCTTGTACTCGTACCAATATTTATTCTCCTGCTTGGACCGAAATTTAATGGTCGACCGGCTCTGTTGGACCTTTCAGTCAGTGTTGCATTTGTTGGTTTGGCAATCATGGCAATGCAATTCCTCCTGTCCGCGCGCATCAAGAAGACCCATGAACCTTTCGGGACTGACCTCGTATATTATTTTCACAGACAAATGGGAATTGCCTCATTTCTGCTTGTTTTCTCACATCCCATTCTGCTATTCATTCAGGACAGTCGTTTCCTGCGGTTATTAAATATTTTTTCTGCACCGACAAGAGTGAAATTGGGGATCATTGCGGTTTTGTTGTTGATCGGTGTCGTCTGGATGGCGGAGTATCGGCAGAAATTTAAAATCCCTTATTGGTTCTGGAAGCTCTGGCATGGGATTTTCGCGACGGTCATGATCCCGTTTGCCCTTTATCATATTTTTGCCGGCGGTAATTATATTGACCTGCCCTGGAAAAAAGCCCTTTGGATCATTTACAGTATCATGTTCACCATAGTCGTTTTTTATGACCGCGTGCTCTACCCGCTGCGCCTGATCAAGAATCCCTATCAATTAAAACAAGTGAAACCGGAACGCGGAGGCGTTTATACTATCAGCATGGTACCGGTAAACCACAAGGGATTTCATTTCAAGCCAGGTCAATTCGCCTGGTTAACCGCCTGGAAAACGCCTTTCTCGGATAGCGAACACCCCTTTACAATCGCATCAAGCGCCGAGAACAGGGATGAGCTACAAATGTCCATCAAGGCGCTGGGCAAATTTACATCCAGTATCCAAAATCTAAAAACAGGTGATAAGGTTTTCCTGGATGGTCCTTATGGTTATTTCAGCATTGATCGCTATCCGCAGACCTCCAGGATCATTTTCATTCCCGGCGGGATCGGCATTACACCAATTATAAGCATGATGCGCACCATGTCCGATCGGGGTGATAAAAGACCGATTATCCTTTTATACTGTAATCAGGAATGGGATACCCTGACGTTCAGGGAGGAAATCGAAGATCTTCGGGAGAAATTGAATTTGCAGGTCATTTACACCATTGAACGCCCACCACAAAACTGGCAGGGTGAAAAAGGATTCTTAAACTTGACCATCCTGAATAAATACCTGCCTCCTGAATGGAAATCAAGTGGGACAGAGATCTTCCTTTGCGGACCTGCGCCGATGATGAACGCGGTTGAAAAAGCATTAATCGCATCAGGATTTAAGGAAAATCAAATCCATACTGAACGGTTTGCTTTGGTTTAGGAGAATAATTTATGAGACAGCGATATTCAAAAATGCTGGTTTATAGCCTGATAGTGGCGGCAATCATACTGGCTATGGTCTTTGCCTTTGTAAAACCCGGGAGCATCTAAAAAGCCAGGAACGCCAAACGCAGCGCAAGCGCGGCGATCAAGGCGACCAGAATGGACAAAGCGCTGATTAACATAACATTCTTCCAACCCAGTTCATTTTTAATGGTCACTATTGTCGCCAGGCAAGGGATGTAGAAAACCACAAATACGGTAAAGACAATCATTTGTTCCGGCGTCAGCACATGCATAAATTCAGTTGTTCCAAATGCCTGGGCCAGCATTAATAAAGAGAGTTCTTTACGGAAAACACCAAAGATCAGCGGCGTTCCAACCCCTGAAGGCAAGCCCAGCACCCAGGTAAAAGGCCTTAAGATCTTGTCCAACCAGGGGGTTACTGAAAAATAATTCATTCCTGCCAAAACAATACTGCCAACGATCAACACAGGCCAGGCTTCAAAAATAAATTCACGCACCCGGAACCACGCTTTTGCAGAAACAGTCCTCAGAGTAGGGATCCGATATACCGGCATTTCGATGATCAATCCGGGCGAATCTTCGGGCATAAATGAGGTAATGATCCTGCCGGTTATTGTGATAACCACAAGGTTATAGAAAAAAATACCAATTGCCGGCCAGGGACCCAGATAAAAAGCAACCAGTCCGAAAATGATCGACAGACGCGCAGCACAAGGGATCATGGTTGCGAGGGCGGCGCTTAAAAAGCGGTCGCGTTTATCCTCCATGATACGGGTTGACATAACAGCCGGCACACTGCAGCCATAACCGAGAATAAAGGGCACGATTGCCTTGCCATGCAATCCCATACGGTGCATCAGTGCATCCATTAAAAATGCGATGCGGGTCAGATAACCGATATCCTCCAGAAATCCCAACCCTACCAAAAAAGGAATAAGGTAAGGCAGGACGATCGCCACACCGCCGGATATTCCCTGGATGGCGCCAGCAATTAATTGGGAAAATAGATTAACCGAACCCAGGCGTGAAAGGACCAAAGTGCTGAGGTTATTAAAGAAATCCAATAAAGGTCCCTCTAAAAGATGACCGATCCCGTATACAATTTCAAAAAATGCAGAAATGATGATCAGCAGGAATACATACCCCCAAAATGGATGCAGAAGGTAATCATCCATACGATCACGGATCGACAGGTATGCCTTTCCCTGAGTGGTGACTTTATCCTGTAAATCACGAGCGATCCTCTGCCTTTCTGCGGCTATCAGCCAAACCGCCTGGCGGGATGACTGATGGCATAGCTGATCAAGCTGTTCCTGAACCTTGTCTATCAGGTTTTTATATTCATTGCCCAACCTTGCCGTTAATTCCGGATCACCCTCTAAAAGTTTGATGGCTAGCGCTCTTCGGCTGATCGGAAATTCACCGGCCGAAAGCAGGCTGATTATTTGATCTATCGATTTTTCCATTTCCGGTTTGAATGGAATGATCCCCGCAATTGTTTTTTCACGTGCGACTTTCCAGGTTTCGGTAAATGTCTCCCGGATGCCCTGCCCGCGGGAAGCGATCATCGGTAGAACGGGAATGCCGAGCAATTTACCAAGCGCTTCCCCGTCGATCTTCAATCCTTGCCGCGAAGCCTCATCCATCATATTAATTGCCAGAACAATCGGCCTGCCCAGTTCCATAAGTTCGAGGGTCAGCGCAAGGCCTTGCACCAGGTGTGTCGCATCGATTACATTTACGATCGCATCAACAGGTTTGGTGATCAGATAATCCAGCACAACGCGTTCGGCTGGATTGGTGCCTAGCAGGGTATAGGTACCAGGGAGGTCAACAAGTTCTACGATGTCCCCAAGGATGCGCAAACGTGTTTCTGTGAAAGTCACTGTTGTACCGGCAAAATTCCCGGTTTCAGCCCGATAACCAGCCACCTGATTAAAGAGAGTGCTTTTTCCGCAATTCGGCTGCCCAACAAGAACAAATCGCATTATAAGTACTCCACAATAATTTTTCGCGCGATGCCGCGTCCCAAAACAATTTCCCGGCCTTCCGCTTCAATTAGCAAAGGGCCTTTAAATGGCGCAGATCGAATAACACGTATTTTGTTTCCCGGAAGGAAACCCATTTGCGAAAGCTGTTTTTCGATGCCCCGCCCATTTTGAAAATCCACAACTTTCACCCAGCAGCCATTTTCAATCTCAAGAATATTCATAAATTTATTAGTATATGCTAATATTTTTATGAATTATAACCTAATATTTCTTTAAAGGGATACTTGCTTATTTAAAATGATGCGATATTGTCGTGTCAGGAAAAACAATATAAACTGAAAAACTGTGAAAATAATTGCCGAAAATTGATCGAAAAAGAAAACAAGCAGATTAACCAGGACGATCAGCAGCAGCAGAGAAACATATGCGAGGTTGGTGCCAAATTTTCTTGACCCGATTAATCCCATTCCCGCAGAGATGATCAAGAATATACCGATCACCATTTCACTTGTCAGGCGCAGGATCTCTATCGAATTTAATGTCTGGATTGGATTGAGGTTAATTATGAAAATTTCTCTTAATATACCGGGTAAATAAAAATCATTTCTGGCAGCAAAAAAAGAGATAGCCGGATGAAAAAATAAAGTCAGTCCTAAAATCAGCCAGATCGAAAAGAGCCAATTCGGCTTCTTATTTTCCTTAAATAATTTCTCTTTAATTACAGACCACCATGTACCGACTTTGTCGAAAATATCCGGCTGATGTAGAGTAATTTTCTGTTCTTGATCCTCTAAAATACTCTGGAATAATTTTGCCAAACGCTGCAGATCAGCTGACTCTTTCTGTTGAGTTATCGCGGATAATTTTTTAACCATTCGGTCGCGCTCCACTTCTGAAAGGTCTCCTTCAAGAACTTCCTCGAATAGCTCGAGCGCGTTATACAGCAATTCTCTTGAAGAGGGATATCTTTTTTTCCGAATAAGCGAGAAAATAAAAAGGGTGAGCAGAAAGAAAGCATAAATGATCGGAGCGGCAGCTGGATAAAAATAATTATTGGATTGGGTGATAAATTTGCCAACCTCATCAATAAAAAGCCCCGCACCAATTCCAGTCAATACAGCGCTGATATCCAAAGCCCTGTGGTTGGCAAATATCAGCTGAAAAAGGCTGCCGGCAAACCAGATGAGCCCGCCCCAAAGCACGTGTGAAAAATGCAGCTCACTCCCTCCCAATTGGGGGTAGCCAGTTATTTCAAGGAAAAGGCGGGTTAGAGAAACTGACAATACAAAACTCAACAAGGTGAGCAAAATATATCGTTCAGAATAAAAACGCCGCACCAACCGCCTGGGGATGCGCTTAACCTTTGCGGTCATTATTTATATGCGCGGCAGCATGATATCGCCCTGTTTCTGGTACTTTCCTTTTCGGTCAGCATATGAGACTTCGCAGGGCTGATCACTCTCAAAGAACAGTACCTGGGCTATGCCTTCATTTGCGTAAATCCGGGCAGGCAAAGGAGTGGTATTTGAAATTTCCAGGGTAACAAATCCTTCCCATTCAGGTTCAAAAGGAGTAACGTTGACAATGATCCCGCAGCGCGCGTAAGTGCTTTTGCCAACACAAATTGTTAAAATGTTGCGTGGAATACGGAAATACTCAATTGTTTTGGCTAAAGCAAATGAGTTGGGTGGAATGACGCAAATTGCACCCTTGAAATCCACCATGGAACGGGGATCAAATTTTTTGGGATCGACAATGGCTGAGTTTACATTGGTAAAGATCTTGAACTCATCCGCAACGCGGATATCATATCCATAAGAAGATAAACCGTAAGAGATCACACCTTCCCTGACCTGTTTGTCAGTAAAGGGTTCGATCATGTTCTGATTTAGCGCGTATTCGCGAATTCGAAAGTCAGGTACTATTGCCATATTGCTCCTCCAATTTTGTTTTACCATTTACTGACAGAAAAGACCTTATCCAGCAACTCCACACGTTCCACATTGGTCGAAATGCGGGAACGCGCATTATCAATGAACTGGATCGTGATCAATTCAGTACTGATGTAATGGCCATCATAAAAAGCATGTTCGTCAATAAAAGCCTGCTGCTGCGCATTGCTTTCCTTGAATTGATCAAAGAAAAGATTCCCCAACCCGTAATGGAGCAGAGTGCCTTTATAGAATTCAAGGGCATGCGGCATGTGCGCCTGGCTACCACTTACCACTACGGCGCCAGCTTCTGCCGCTTTATGAAAATCGTTCACCAAGTTCGGATTTATTGTATAAGCATAATATTCAAGATGCTGGAAGGTAAAAATTGGTTGGTAACCTTTTCTAATTACTTCCTTTACCTCGTCAGCCATTAAATCCATATCACAATGCAGCGCACCTGGGTAATCCGCTTTGGCAGTTGCGTAACCGGGTGGTTTGGCATTGCAGCCCAGAAAAGCGATCTTGTTTCCATTTATTTCAAAGAGCGCCGGCGCGCGGGCATCTTCGATGTTTTTTCCTCCGCCGTAATACTGCCAATCGCGTTGATCATACATGGCAATTGTATTAAGCATGGCATCCGGACCCCAATCACGAAAATGGTCGCCGGTTAACTCAACCACATCTGTCCCGATCGCTTCGAGCAGCTGGATATATTCAGGTTTACTGCAGAATACCAGGTTGTCCTCATTCGTCTTGTTATAAAAAGGATTGGGGCATGTATCAGTAAATGGAATCTCATTGCTGATATGCAAGATATCCGCGCTTCGCAGCAAATCCCCGATATCGATCGCCGGATATGTCATGCCATTCGTTTCCATCAGGTAAGCGGTTGCCCTTACCAAGGCGGTTACTCCAGTGAGCATTACGGTTGCCAATTTCTGTTCATCCCGATTCGCAACAGGAAAAAGCGGGGATTCAAGCGACTTGTTTATTTGCATAAAACGAGTCACATCTGCCGCGTTGCCTACTGCTGAAAACGGGATCTTCAGAGGATAATTGAGTGAATTAAAATTCTTTTTAACCGGCGATTGCCCGTCAATCCGAATGACTTTCCAGCGCGGTTCGAGAGACTCAAAAGGGATTATCGCCCAGGTATCCTTTTGGTCCCATGCGCTGGACAATAATTCCTCACTTGCGGTAACAGCAACATGCGCAACGGAGGAGCTACCCCAAAGTTTCTCAAATAACGCCTTTGTTTCGCCATCGACCAATATCTTACCGGCAGAAAAGTCATCCGATTCATTTCCCTGCCAGAATGCCCTCAGGCTATTAAATGTGACCTCATCGGTGATCGTCGGGAATGGAGCAACCAGTGCAAAGATCCATTCAGAAATCAAAGCGTCCGCTCCGACATCGATTTTGATCAAAGCACTTTGCGCGTTCGCGGCTTGAATGGTGCCTTTGGGAGGTATGAAATTGATGGTCAACTGCTCAGGCAAATAAGGCGGCAGCCAGATCGATACAGGTTCAGGTTGCTTGGTGGGTGCAGCTTCTGTCAATTGGGGCGACTGTACTGGTGTACATGCCGAGCCCAGTATACAAAAAAGGATCAAACCAATGAAGAATCGTTGTAATTTCATGACGCCAAATTTTATCAAAGCAAGGGAATTTTGGCACGTTCCTCGAGAAATTTTTTTATGGCCGTGTAAATCAAAATTGTTTCACTTTCAATTGCTTCCAGCCTCGTGATAAGACTATGCGCATGGCTGTTTTCTGGATAGGCAGCCAAATTCGTGCGTACATTTACGCCCGCTCCTGATACTGCCGCCATAGCTAAAGCAGCACCTGTACCCGCATCGGTAATGGCATTTATATTCCCCTTTTCGGCGGCATGAGCAAGAAGCCGCATTACACCCAGCGTAAGCTCAGCTGTTTTTAAAGGCGCTTCTGAAGCAGCGATTGTTGAATCTAAAATTACTTGCGCCCTTTTTTCGATCTCATCAGCAGTTGATTTTGGCAAGTGTATGGCTGCCATAAGGTTTTCATAAGCTTGCGCGTCTTCAGCAATACAATTGGTCAATTTTTTTCGAATTTCACTCGCCTGTTCAGCCAATGACCGCATTTCAGGTTCAACTTCCAGATATTTCTTTTTACCAATCGTCAGGAGTGCGACCATTTCCGTGAGCGCAGCAGCCTGCGCACCGGCAAATGCAGCAGCTGATCCCCCTCCTGGAGTGGGCTTTTCATTGGCAAGTTCATCCAGGAATTTAAAGCGATTGGCAGGTTCTTTAGGCTGATCTATCCGGTTTTCAAGAATCTGCTCCGCTTTAAATTGGTCTAATTGTGTATACCAGACTGCCGTGTCAACCAATGCCTCTTGAGGGATTAAACCGACCAGTTCGCAATGATGAATGGCAACTCCATACCGCTCTGCTTCGCGGCGCACTGTTTCAACAACCAGGGCAATAGACGTTTTACGATAATTGGTCAAATTCATTGAGACCTGGGCGCGCCCATCCACCAGCACTCCCATCGCCTTAACGAACCTCAGTCCGCCAGAGGAAAAACGAATGGTTTTGGCAATCCTTTTCGCGATGGATTCATCATCACATGTCAGGTACACATTAAAAGCGATCAGCGCTTCACGCGCCCCGATCACTACCGCGCCCGCTGTTCCTAATCTGGCTGGGCCGAAATCCGGTTGTCGGGCGGGATCAACACCAATTTCAAGCTTAAGACCTTCATATTGGCCTCTGCGTATATTTTCCAGGTTAACCCGCTCAGGTACTGAAGCGGCATCTTCATATAAATAGACAGGAATTCCCAATTCCTTACCCACACGATCTCCAAGCTGGCGGGCGAGGTCAATACAATCTGCCATGCTCATATCGCGAATGGGAACAAAAGGCACCACATCGGTTGCGCCTACGCGCGGATGCTCGCCCTGGTGCACATTCATATCGATCAACTCTGCTGCTTTGGCGATGCTTCGGAAAACTGCTTCCTTAACAGATTCCGGCTCGCCAAAAAGCGTAAGCACTGTGCGGTTGTGGTCTGCATCTGAATGCTGATCCAGAATCTGCACATTGGGGACTGAAAGGATAGCGCCAATGATCTGGTCAATGATCTCTGGTCGCCGTCCCTCGGAATAATTTGGAATACATTCAACTAAAGGCATTGCCATTAAACACCCTCATTTATAAGTTGATGCAATTATATCTGAACGGAAATTTTCTTGATCAACAACTGTTGATCTAACTTTCTTCCGGTTTTTCCCTGGCCTTTTTAACCAATTTTCCACGCTCTTCCGAATCCAGAATGCGTTTACGTATGCGCAGAGATGTCGGAGTCACTTCCAGCAGGTCATCGTCCGCCAGGTATTCGATCTTCTCGTCCAGGCTCATATCTTTGGGCGTTGTCAACCGAACCTCGATATCCTTGTTGGATTGACGCATATTGGTCAAGTTCTTCTTCTTGCAAATATTAATGGTCAGATCGCCATTTTTTGCATTCTCCCCCACCACCATACCTTCATAAACCTCCACACCTGGTCCAATAAACAGGATTCCGCGCTCCTCAGCATTTTTTAATCCGTAATTCGTTGACAATCCTGCATCCCAGGCTACCAGCGATCCTGTCTGGCGGGTAGTCATTTGGCCGATCATGGGGTGATAACCATGAAAAATAGAATTCATTATCCCCATTCCGCGCGTGGCTGTTAGAAATTGGTAACGAAAACCCAATA
>CAZBNE010000002.1:0-54503 GCA_964493155.1 uncultured Pelolinea sp. | reverse complement strand
CGGAACAATATAGACCATCTTAATCATATTGCCCTTGAGGTCATGCATATCAATCATTTTTCCGCGCCGGACACCCAGCATTTCCACTACGGTGCCGCGTGATTCAGGACTGGTTTCAATATGTAATTCTTCAAAAGGTTCAAGAAGGTTCCCGTTTTCATCTTCCTTAAAAATTACCTCCGGGCGTGAAACCTGAAATTCGTAGCCTTCCCGGCGCATGGTTTCGATCAGGATTGCCAGATGCAGTTCACCGCGGCCGGATACCAGAAATGTATCCTTGCTGTCAGTCTCCTCCACACGCAGTGACACATTGTGGCGAAGCTCCTCAAACAGTCGCTCGCGGATTTTCCTGGAAGTGCCCCATCTGCCTTCTTTTCCTGAAAAAGGTGAGGTATTGACGCCAAATGTCATTCGGACAGTCGGTTCTTCAACATGGATCACAGGCAGCGCAACCGGGTTTTCCGGGTCTGCCAGAGTTTCTCCGATGGCAATATTCTCAAGCCCGGCCAGCAATACGATCTCGCCTGCCTGTGCTTCTTCAACTTCAAGGCGATCCAGCCCGCTGTGTGTATAAAGATAGCGTGCCTGTTCAGGAATGATCTGCCCATCCAGAGACATGCGTGCGATTGGCTGGCCAACCCTGATTTTCCCCGAGTGAATCCTTCCCAGGGCAGTCACCCCGCGGTATTCATCATAGCCAAGCGAAGTAACTAGCAGCTGTAACGGGCTCTCAGTATCTACTTCCGGTGCAGGAATGTGCCTTAAAATTGATTCAAAAAGCGGTTTTAGATCAGGACCAAGCGCTGGCGTCAGCCCAGCCTGCGCTTTAGTAGCCTGGGCATAGATCACCGGAAAATCAGCTTGCATATCATTCGCACCCAATTCAATAAAAAGGTCAAAAGTTTCATTTAAAACCCGTTCCGGTTCTGCATCACGTCGGTCAACTTTATTTATCACAACGATAGCTTTATGGCCCATCTCCAGCGCTTTTTTCAGGACAAAGCGGGTTTGCGGCATTGGTCCTTCAGCCGCATCAACCAGCAAAAGCACGCCATCCACCATATTCAGCACTCGTTCCACCTCGCCGCCAAAATCTGCGTGACCTGGAGTGTCAACAATGTTGATTTTTACCTCTTCACCTGTGGTCTCATCCCTGATCGATATAGCCGTGTTTTTTGCTAATATGGTAATTCCGCGTTCACGCTCGAGGTCGTTTGAATCCATGACGCGTTCGGCAACCTGCTGGTTGTCGCGAAAAATATGCGCCTGGCGAAGCATGCCATCAACAAGTGTGGTTTTCCCATGATCGACATGCGCAATTATGGCAATATTTCTAAGATCATTTCGCTTATGTTTCATACTATTTTTAGTTGCTCCAAATACATACAAAAAACCCGGCCTTATCAGGCCGGGATATTTATTGGCTGACGACCTTATATTATAAGGCCATCCGAGGATATGAACAAAACTTGTTACAAGATCCCTTCAAATACTGAATTTGGAGCAAAGCAAATACCAACCATACTTGGGCCGGTATGTGCACCCAGGACAAAGGAAAGCTGCCCGACTTTCAACCAGTCACATTTAAATGCTTGTGTAACTTTCCCTTTGAGTAATGCGGCACCTTCCGGATTGGCTGTATGAACGATCTGCACGCGCAGGGACTCTGAGGGAGGCATGGTCTTCTTCATTAAATCAACAAGTCCGTTCAGGGCATGATTGAATGACCTGGCCTGGCCTTCCTGGGTATAGTTGCCAAGCTCTTTATGTACACCGATCAATGGTTTGATCTGCAGAACAGACGCGATCAACCCCTTGATATGGCTGATCCTGCCTCCATGAATCAGGTATTTCAATTCTTTGAGCGTATAGAAACTATAAGAAGCAGCACTGATCGCCTGTAGTTTTTCAAGAATACGATCCAAGGACCAGCCATCTTTGATAGCCTTAACAGCTGCCTGAACTTGCCAGCCTGACGAACCCGAAAGTGTTTTTGTGTCAACAACTGTCACGTTCGCTTCAGGAACCAGGGCAGCCGCTGCGCGGGCTGAGTCAACCGTTCCACTCAGACCAGATGACATGTGAATGGACAATATGTCCGGATCTTTTTTTGCAAGGTTGCGGTAAACTTCAGCGAATTCTCCTGCAGAGGGCTGTGATGTTATCGGTAGTCCGCCACTTTTCTCCAAAAGCTCATAGAACTTATCGGCTGAAATATCTATCTTGTCCCTGTATGTTTTCTCATCCAGAGTCACCTTTAAAGGAACTATGCTAATATCCAAACCTTTATCTTCAAGCAAATGTGTATCGGTGGCGCTATCAGTAACAACCTGCATCTTATCTCCATTCTTAAATAATAAAAGATTATAGCCCTAAATAACCATGTTTTAGTTTGTACAAGAAATGGTCATTAAAAAATTTTAGTATTACTAGCCTTTAGAACCAGGTTGTCAGTTCGGATAATAAAGATCGATATGGTGGTCCAGTAAAGCCAATGCTTCCTCAAAAATTGTTTGCCTGGAAAAAATTTCTATGCAATTTGGAGTTTTTGCTCGTTTGAAAGGCCGGGAAAATGAAACTTTGGGATGCAATTCCAAAGGTCTGCCAAGCGCCATTTGTCTGATGACCTGCAGGAATTCCATAAATCTTCTCTGTTCATGGTCATTTTCAAAAAGTCTGGCCAGGGGGTGGTTGACATACCTTCGTGATAATACACCGCTTGCGATGGCCAGAACCAGCTGTGCCTCAGGAACCTGACAAAGAAAAACTTCGATACTCCGCGACCACCTTTTTAAACCTTCACCGGCATCAGAAAAAATTGAAGGATCCGGATCAAGCCTGCCGCTTGGGAAGATGAGCAATGATCCGCCTGCCTGCAGATGGCGGATCGATTTACGAAGTACATCCGTGCGGTCATAAGTATCATGCGTCGCAAAAATCAGGTTTGCGCTTGCATTTGGCAAGTTTTGGAAGAACGGGATACCGCTTACGATCAGGCGAAAATCATTTCGCGGCAGCTTTGAAATGATCGCCAGACCATCATAAGTTCCCGGGTGGTTGGAAGCAATGATCAAAGGTCCGGCCGGCGGAATTTGCTCCTGTCCATCCGCAGTAACTTCGCCTACAAGTTTTTTAAGAATCTGGTTTGAAGCAAATACATACCCGTAATCTCTTATTGAGGTATCAAACTCAACGATCAGTTCGGAAAAATGTTCCACAGGTTTATGTACAATTTGGGAGACCACACGTCTCATCCAATGGATATCAGGCACCTTCGCGGCGCGAAAGATCTCCAGAGAGATATCTCTCCGAATTTGTTCTTCATGTTCGATATTATCAGTTGCAGAAAGATTATGCTGCATCACGGTTAGTATAATATTAAGAATAATACGCGAAGGAGATGTGATCCTGGTTTTTTTTGTTGGCTCCAAATGACAATTAGGGAAAGGAAGCTCTTATGTGCGGCAGGTTTACGATAACACTTGAGCCCGCTTTTTTTCAGCAGGAACTGGAACTTGGCAACTTGCCGTCTGAATGGGTGCCGCGCTACAATGCCGCCCCGGGACAATCCATCCCGGTGGTCAGAGAATTAAAATCCCGCGATGTAGCCATGCTGCGCTGGGGATTGGTACCTTTTTGGGCCAAGGATGATTCCATTGGTTACAAGTTGATCAATGCCCGTTCAGAAACTCTTCTTGAAAAACCATCCTTTAAGAATGCGTTCAGCAAGCGGCGCTGCCTGATCCTGGCGGATGGCTTTTATGAATGGCAGCAGCCAGGCGTCAAGGGCGCACCCAAAGCCCCCTTCCGATTCACGCTGAAAGATGCACAGCCTTTCGCATTCGCGGGATTATGGGAAAGCTGGCGCTCACCTGAAAATGAAGTGATCCAATCCTGTACCATTATTACCTGCAAGCCAAATTCTCTACTGGCACAGATCCACAACCGCATGCCGGTAATCCTTGATCACAATAACTGCTGGGAATGGCTGGCAGACAAACCAGAAAATGAATTATCGGAATTGCTTAGACCCTATCCGGCTGACGCGATGAGGGGTTACCCGGTGGGACAAATGGTTAATAATCCACGCATTGATGAGATCAATTTAATAAAACCACTGGAAATTTAGACCGCATAATCCAAAAGGTCAGGCTGGCTATTAACTTGACGTATCATTAGTAATGATCCAGTTTATCCCCCCTTGAATTCTGACATTACAATTAAATCATGTCCAGGACTGTAACCATTATCGGCGCCGGCCCTGCCGGAATGACCGCGGCGCTTTTTGCTGCGCAAAAAGACCTGCAGGTGCGGCTCATTGACAGCAATGCCATAGTTGGGCGCAAATTGCTGGTCACTGGCAGTGGTCGTGCCAACCTCAGCAATCAGCACATGGATGCCGCACGATTTACTTGCGCTGATCCTGAATGGATGCGGAGCCTGCTATTAAAGTTTGGTCATGAAGATCTGCGCTATTTTTTAGAAAGCATCGGTGTTTTAACGTACGCGACTTTTGACGGCTGGTGTTATCCGTTATCCGAGTCAGCGCATACAGTTGTGGATGCTTTCAGGAATGCATTAGAGATTTCAAAAGTTAAGCTGCTTTTAAATACAAAAGTAGCTTCCATAAATAAGAAGGAAAAAGGTTTTTCGCTCAGGCTTGATTCTGGTGAATCGCTGGACTCCAGCCAGGTTATCGTCGCAGCAGGCGGAAAAGCTTATCCGGCGCTTGGCTCGCGTGGTGAGCTTTTTGACTCCCTTAAAAATCTTGGACATACGATTAATCCCCTCAGGCCGGCACTTGCCCCTGTTATATGTGACATGCAAGCATACAAGCAGCTTTTGGGGATTCGCCTGGATGCCAAAGCCAGCCTGTATGAAGGAAAAAAAATGCTGGCCGAAACCTGCGGGAACCTGATCTTTACGCAATGGGGCATGAACGGCCCGGCGGTGATGGATCTCAGCCACCAGGTTTCCGCAAGACCAGGTGCAAACCTGGAGCTGTGCCTTGATCTGCTTCATGTCCATGTTTCTCGTTTACGGGCGCTTTTTGAAAAGCATCGTAATACATTTACTCCATTAAGTGTGCTGCTCGGGGCGATTCTGCCGCCAAAAGTTTCTACCGTTGTTTGCGCGATGCTTGGATTATCACCGGACATAACGGTAAATCATCTGAAGAATGATCAGGAAGAGAAATTATTCAATTTGCTTGGTAATTTTCCTTTCAAAGTAAAAGGAGTGCGCGGTTTTGAATTTTGCCAGATCAGCGCGGGCGGTGTGCCTGTCAATGAAGTTGATCCGCTGAGCATGAGATCGCGAATAGTACCGAATCTCAGTTTGGCAGGTGAAACGCTGGATGTGATCGGTCCCTGCGGAGGGTATAACCTGCAGTTCGCCTTTAGTTCAGGGGCTGTCGCGGGGATGAATGCATAGGCTGGCTTCGCGGAAACCTTAAAATATGGAAGTCAACAATTGTACCGGCTGATCCTACTTGCAGATTTTGGATTTTAAGGTAGAATTTCAACCTCGATGCCCCCATCGTCTAGGGGACCAGGACGCAGCCCTTTCAAGGCTAAAACCAGGGTTCGAATCCCTGTGGGGGCACAACAAAAAAACCCGGATGGGTTTTTTTGTTAGGTAAACATGGATGCTCAAAAAGTGGCTGGGTGGCAAAAGAAGCCCGGTTAACGCATCGAAAATAAGTTTTGAGAGACTTTTTCATATTTTGCATAATCCTTTAAACACAAAAAAGGCAGAGAGTTTTCTGACATAAGGTCAGTCAAAAAGCCCGGGCTTGAAAAGACAATGAGTTCTCAATATAAAATTGATCATTTTAAATTGGTTGTTTCCGATCTGGATGGTACGATCAAAGCTGCCAATCAACCGATCCATCCTTATACCATTAAGGTATTGGCCAAACTACCTGAACTTAGCATTCATTTTACGCTGGCCTCCGGCAGGAGCCTGCCCAGTTTGCAGAAATATGCCGAAGAATTACAGATCAAAATTCCATTGGTGTTATCCAATGGCTGCATTATCCAGTCCCTGGACAGAAAGATCCACCTTCGCGAAACCATGCCGGTAGCGGTGACCCGCAAGATCCTGAAGATCGCAGATCGCGAGAAAAGTGATCTGGTGATCTTCAGTGATGATCGCCTTTTTTTTAAGAAAATGACAAATAATATTGATCGCGCTTTTGGACGATTAAACGAGTCAATATATGAAATTAATAACTGGGAGTCTATTGAAAACTTGCTTCCCGAAGTGAATAAATTCCTGATTATCGACTGGGAATCCCAGGAAAACCTGGTGAGACTTGAGTCGATCTTCCACCACGAACTTAATGGGCAGGCGGAATACTTGCGTACTTCTATAGATTATTTGGAAGTCATGCCCAAGGGTGTCAACAAGGCAACTGGTCTAAAGCATCTATCCGAAATGCTGAACATAAGGATGGATGAGATTCTGGCATTCGGAGACTTTGAGAATGATGTCGCCATGCTTGCCGAAGTTGGCCTGGGAGTAGCCGTGGAGAATGCGTGTGATCTGGCAAAGCAAAAAGCCAATGTAATCGTCGCCTCCTGCGCCGAGAACGGCCCGGCAAAATTTCTGGATCAACTGATCAGTCAGCGGTAAATTAAATCTATTTGCCCGCCAGGAAATTCAATACAGCTTTCCTTCCGGAGATATAAAGTTTCTGATAAAGTTCGCTGCCAGGTTCCAGATCAAACTGGATCGAAGACACACCGCAGTCATTAATTACCACTGAACGTTTTTGGTCCACAATACTTTTATCCAAATTTGAGAGATCATGAGTGTCATAAAAGCTGCGCAGGATGAGGTTCAAAAAATCAAAAAGATTATCCGGCATGCTGGGTTGTGATACGCTTCCCAATTCTTCTGATTTAAGAAATAAGCCCAGGGTTTCCCAATTAATGCCATCCTTGTAGAAGGGATTCAGGCGGGAGAATTCGGGCAGGTCAAACAGGTGGATGGGATAATTGTCAAACAGGCCGCCGTCGACATAATAATCTCCTTTTCCAAATTCTTTGCCATCAAACCGGATTGCTTCAAAGAACAAGGGAATCGACATGGATAACCTGACTGCATCCGCAACCGCTACATCGGGAGTAGTTTTGTAAGAAAAGAATTCCGTTCGCTTTCGCGACAGATTGGCGGCGGCAATATAAAGTTCGCGATAACCACGTAAGTGAAGGTCATTAAAAGTTGCCCGTGGATTGCGCCCGCATTGCGAAGCAATTACTTCGCCTAGCCATTCATGAAAGTAAGCGCTGGAATACCAACCATATTTATCGACCAAGCGCCTGATATTTTCGGTATTGCTCAATTGCGGCAGCTTGTATCTTGCTTTGCCGGTGGCGCTTGTCTGGGGAACTCTGGCGAGGTCAAGTGAATTGAAGAGATCTACAATCTCATATACTGGCAGCCTGAAGCAGGCTAATGTAGCCGCAATAGCACCTGCCGAAGAACCAGCCACGCGTTCGATTTTCTGCAGGACTTTTTCCTGTTCAAGTGCTTCCAGAGCACCCATATATGCGATACCACGAACTCCGCCTCCCTTAAATACCAGGTTGCGGTAGCTGACCTTTCTGATCATCTTTCCAACAGAATTCGTTATGGAATCGAAAAAATTTGATATTTTCATGGCAAGATATTAAATCTGATCAGTATTATTTTATCCTTCTGATTATCTACGAAGGATGGTAATTTTGGTTTTATCATTTCCTGACAGATTTTTCCAAAACTTCATATACTCTTGTCAGAAAAAGAATCATGCTTTTGGTAAAATGCATTCATCCTTTGACCAGGTGAAAAAAGATGATAAAAAACGCGGTTTTACTAGGTGGAGCTGGCGCTTTGGTGACCGGGATCGCAATCGGCATACAATCCTTTTTAAGTGGGCGTAGCGGGAATTTAATCGGCCCGATTAATACCGGTTTCTGGACGAACTTCCTGGGCGGTTCTCTGGCGGGCATTTTAATTCTCGTCTTGTCGAAATTTGTCAATCCGGAAATTGGCGTGATCACAAAGCCTGCTTTCATTATCAACCTGGTTTCAGGCGCCTTGGGAATACTAATCATCATGGGGATCTCGTTTTCCATTTCAAGGGCAGGCATGGCAGCCGGAATGGCGGCAGTGATCTTTGGGCAATTCTTTTTTGGTATCATCGCAGATACGCTGGGATTTGGCGGAATGGCACCCATTCCTTTGGATCTGCGCCGTATTGCTGGCCTCGTGGTAATGGCATTATCTCTTTTTTTATTACTGCCGCGAAAATAAAATCTGGCGATTTCTCGCCAGATTTTATTTATTCATAAGAATAATTTTGTTTCTTTTCTATTTCCGTCAAATCCGCGAGTGGTCCAATCTTGAAATCACCAGAATTGTTTTCGCAAATCGCTTCAAATTTCTTACCAGCTTTGAAATGCAGCCAGGCAAATCCAAGTGTTGATAGCATCCCTATAAAGCCCGCTATGAACCAGAGCATCCGGGGATTAAGATTGTCCATGATCAATCCTGCACCCAAAGGGCCGATTGCTGTTGGAATAATCCAGGAAAAACCACGGATTGCCATATAACGTCCGCGCATATGGACTGGTGCAAAATTTGCCACCAGAGTCTGTTCTTTGGGCGCATAGATCATTTCACCAATAGTAATAATTACCATTGCCAGCAGAAACATAAAATAAGTGTTAACAAATCCATACATCGTAAAACCAATTACATATAACAAATTACCGAAAGCGATTGCCAGCATCGGTTTCCATTTTGCAGTGATGCGGGTAAAGAAAAGCTGCAGCAGCACAACCATACCGGCATTCAAACTGAGGATATATCCAAACTGTTCGGGTGTGATATTTCGATAATTCACCAGAAATACTGAGAGTGAACTATTCATATTGAAGTACATCAGAACAGACAACATTGAAACCAGCATAAAACCGATGAACAACTTGTCTTTTAAGACCTGCCCATATCCTTTAAAAGTATCCTTTAAAGTCTCTTCCTTATGGTGCTCGGTAGGCGCAAGAACAGGTTTCGTTTCGGGCAGCAGGAAAAACACAAATGCCGCCGCTATGAGGCTGATTAACACATCAGCATAAAAAAGCGAAACAAATGACCTGGTCGCCATAAAGCCGCCAATCGCGGGCCCAATGGTCACAGACAAATTGAATACGATCCTGAACATGCCATATGCATCATCCCGCCGATCTTCAGGGACAAGGTCTGCAATCATGGCTTGGCGGGCTGGGCCGGAAATATCCTGGAAAATTCCAACGATGGCAATTGCCACATAAAAAAGCACCAGGTCATTTATGACTACCATTAAAAGAGCCGAAACAGCGCTCGCTACCAATCCGAAAATAATATTGGTCTTGCGGCCTAATTTATCTGCCAGTGCGCCGCCTAAAGTATTGCCGATCACGCCCGAGGTCAACGCCCAAACCAGGAACATGGTTCCCACTTCAGTCATACCGACATTAAATTTTTGGGTCATGTAAAGCGAAAAGAACGGGAAGATCAACGATCCGCCTACCATATCAATAAATGAGGCCAGCATGAACAGCCAAAAATCCTTTGAATAACTATTATAGGTTTTTCTTAACCCAGTAAACATTTCAATTTCTCCGTAAATTTTTGCATCTTCGATGATAGAACCAAAACAAAGATCTCACAATTGTTAAAAACGCCATCAATGGCGCCTTCCTCAGCCCCCGCGGTTTTCGGATGATTAATTTTTGGGAAATAAAAACCGCAGGTGCCATTCTGCTCCTGCGGATAATCGCGAAAATTGGTTCGATTAATTAAATGCAGGAGGTTTGCCGTAAAACTTCAATTTATTATCAAGAATGTTGATCATTACGCTTACCTCCTTTTATTAGAATATTGGATAATTTTATCCGATTAAGAATTTTTGTCAATCGTTAATTGATAACCATATTATACAATTTTATGCTTGGATTGGTAAATAATTATTCATAAAAGTATAATTCAACGTTTGTTCGGAAAGGAATTATCGTTATGGCAGATTATGAGAGCATCGTTATCGATTCTATTGAAAAACCAACCATAAGCGAATCAGCTGAAGACAAGTTTCAGACTCTAAAGACACTGGTGGTATCGAGCGCCCATGTCGTGCATGATACCTACGCTGGATTTATCGCGCCATTGCTGCCCTACCTAATCGAACGCCTCTCGCTCCTGAAAGTCGAGGCTGGCATGTTCCTCTTTTTATATCAGGGGGCTTCTGTATTTCAGCCATTAATTGGCAACCTGGGTGACAAGACAAATCTACGGAAATACGCGCTGGTCATGCCCGCCATCACCGGTATAGCACTCAGCTTGCTGGGTACAGCCCCAACGTATTATTTTGCACTTATACTGTGTCTGCTTGCTGGTATTTCATCTGCAGCCCTGCATTCCGTTCTTCCCGCTCTTGTTGCCCGTCTTTCAGGCAAACATGTCGGCAAAGGGATAAGTATGTGGATGGTTGGCGGCGAGATCGGCACAATGCTTGGCCCGCTTCTTGTTGCATCTGTTATTTCGCTCTTTACAATCAATGCAACCCCCTGGCTTATGATTCCTGGTATCGCGGTTTCGATCTTATTAAGCATCCTGCTCAGGAATATGCCCCACCATAATGTGAACACTGAGTCACAAACCAAATTACCCGTCAGACAGCTTTTAGCTATTCTGCTTCCGCTTGCCGGTGTCATGTTCATGCGTTCACCTCTACGTGCTTCTTCAGAAATTTATCTGCCAGTGTATTTGATCGAACAGGGAGTCAATAAATTTCTGGCGGGGTCTTCTGTCAGCATGCTGTTCGGTTTTGGCGTTATTGGCACAATCGCCGGTGGCTTTTTAAAAGATAAATACGGCTTTAAGAAAGTTGTTGTCGGATCTGTTGCTGTAGCCTCGGCAAGCATGGTCATTTTTTGTCTGACTACGGGAATTTTACAAATAATCAGCCTCGCAATTGTCGGCACGACATCCATGATGATCCTGCCTGTAGGGTTGGCCTTTGTTCAGGAAAACTTTCCAAATAACCGCTCTTTGGCCAATGGATCGTATCTGGCGATCACTTTCGGTTTAAACGCGATCGCAGGCGTTGTTACAGGTTTTTTATATGACAAGTTCGGAGGCAACAGCACCTTCCTCATCAGCGGGCTGGTCAGTTTTTTGGGGATTCCCTTTATTTTCCTTCTTCCAAAAGAAAGCAAGACTGATTAAAATCAGAAAGAATTTTCGAAAGGTTGCCAATGACAGACCTCTTATATCATTCTGACAGTTATATGAAAGAATTTGATGCAAAGGTAATGAAGAATGACTGTGGTATGAACGCAGTCATTTTAGATCGCACAGCTTTTTACCCAGGCGGCGGCGGGCAGGTGCCCGACACTGGTATTATCCGATCAGGTGATACCACTTATAATCTGGTGCGCGCCAAACATACCCCTGATGGTATCCTGCATTTACTTGAACCCGGGCAACCGCTTCCTGGTGAAGGTACCCAAATCACTGGTGTACTCGATTGGGAAAGACGTTATCAGGTAATGCGTACGCATACTGCCATGCATATTCTTTGCGGCGTGATCTTTCGCGATTTCGGAGCGCACGTCACCGGCGGAGACATGGAGCCATTGAAAGGACGAATGGACTTTGAGTTTGAATCCATGTCTGGCGAATTGGTTGATGTAATCAACGCTGCTATAAATAAAGAGGTTCAGGCCGCGAGGGAAGTTCACGCGCAAGTCCTGCCTCGAGATGAAGCTTTTCGTATCCCCGATCTAATACGCACGAAGATCAACCTGCTCCCGGAAGGGATCACAGAAGTCAGGACAGTTGAGATCGTTGGTCTTGACCTGCAAGCCGATGGCGGCACGCATGTTAAGAATACCAGCGAGGTTGGCGTGATGCATGTTACGGATTATAAAAGTAAGGGCAAGATTAACAAGCGTATCTATATCGAATTAGACCAATGATCGCATGTGGATGAAGAAAAAAAATCCAGCCAATGATGACTGGATTTTTTTATTTAACGATTTTTGTAAGAAATCCAATCATCTATGCGGGGGTTATATTATTAAAATTGTTTTTCGAAAGGAAAAAACATGCTGCGAATCGTGATGGATACTGCAGGGGATTTGGCCGAAGGCTGGCAAAAGGATTACGAAATCGACCTGATCCCAATCAATATCATTCATGAAGGAAAATCTTATCTGCAGGGCATTGATCTGGGATATGATGATTTCTACAAGCTTGTTGGGAATTCTTCAACATTGCCCCCCACCTCTCAGCCAACACCTTATCAATTTGTAGAGTTTTACCGCAAAATCGCCAAACCAGGAGACACAATCCTATCAGTGCATGTCACCGAAAAACTTTCAGGCACAATGGCTTCCGCCATTCAGGCGGCAAAAGAGCTGGAAAAGGATTATCACATTATCCCTTATGATTCTGCCTCCGGAACGATCAGCATGGGAATGATGGTCAAGGAAGCTCGGGAAATGGAGCGCTGCGGAAAAACACTGGAAGATATCATAAAACGCCTGGATTTTATCCGTATGAACACCAGGCTTGTTTTCACGCTGGAAACGCTTAAATTCGCCAGTATGAGCGGCAGGGTAAAACATTTGCAGGCTTCTCTGGCAAATCTGCTCAATATTAAACCCATCATAGAACTTAAGGACGGCCTGGTTGTAATGGGTGAAAAGGTCAGGTCGCGAGCGAAATCAATTGACACCTTGATAGAAAAAATTAAAGATCAGTTCGGCACCAGGCGCATAAAAGCAGCTGTTGTGCACGCCAATGACAAGGAAGCCGGCATGGATATGCTGAAGCGCGTGATCGCGCAGAATAATTGCGAAGAAGCGGTATTGGGAGAGCTTTCAATTTCGTTGGCCGCCAATTTTGGCCCGGGAACCTTGGGAATCGTCGCCTATCCAGTGGAATAAAAAAAGTGCTGGATGAATGTCATCCAGCTTTGATATATTTTTTATTATTTGTCACCCAGATTCTTAACAGTACCAGCGCCGCTGATATCGGTGTTAATTGTCGGGCTGCCATAATAATGGATTGTGCCTGCACCGCTGAGGTCCAAGTCAAGCTGTTGAGTAACCCATAAAGTGGCAGATCCCTTCCCGGAGATTTCAACTCTGGCAGTTTCGCTTACCAGATTTGGGGCATTGTAATTCCCGGCACCGCTGATCTGGATTTGCTGGTTTTTTACATTGCCATTTGAAGATACGTCTCCCAAACCGCTAATCTCAAGTGATAATGAAGTCGCCTGCAATTCATCCAGCGAAACCCGCCCGTTACCGCTAATCTCAATTGCCAAATTGTCGGTATCCAGTTTCTTCATTTCCACTTTTCCGAGGCCGCTTGACTCAATCTGGCGCAGGTTTTTTACTTTCAGGCGGTAAACAATATCTCTTGTTGGACGTAAATTCACAAAATCCTCACCACCCAGCTGAAGCCGGGATCCGGACACATCACTTCTTATATAACGCATCAGATTGTCTTCAGCAGTTATCTCCAACGCTTCTCTGTCGCTTTGTTCAATAATCAGGGTGCCAATTCCGCTCAACTCAACGGCATTAAAGCCTGCCACTTTTCGGCTTTCAGTAATTAAATTCCCTGAACCGCGTACTTCTGTAAAACGAACTGGAAATCCGCATGCGGTAAAAGCGACCGCGCAAATAATTAGTATGAGAAAAATTCTTATCCGCATATTGCTGTCATTAAAATGATAGTCTGAACCAATCAACCTTAAAAACAATAGAAATTATAAGCATAATAAAGACCACCATTAGAATAAAACCGCAGCCGCATCCCATGCAGCCGCCGCGCTTATACCCAAATTTCTCCTGGCTCCATTTATAAGCTTTATCAAGAAGAAAGAGCTGTAAAAATCCTGACAAGCATCCGGGGCGTCGATTATCCATTTTTCAAATCCTTTCTATTGTTATTTACGCAAACTTGATTGTAAAGTTGCAATTTTTTCAACTAATTTAATGGACGATCAAAATAAATTCAGATTTCTGGTTTTTTACTTTTTCCATGATTTCGTTTGCTGGTCCATGTAAAAGACTTTCCGAAGGTAATGACAGGTCAATTGCCAATGTGATCAGGTGGTTCTTTCCAAAAGTCGATCCGATTTCATTTATCAGCTTTCCCATGCGATAAGGAGTATCCATCAATACGATTGGTTTATTAAGTGTTTTAAGAAAGGCCAGCTTATTGCGGCGGTCTGTTTCGATCCTTGGTAAAAATCCCGCGAAATAAAATTCTTTCAGGGGCAAAGGTGACAGAGAGATAGCAGCCATTAATGAAGATGCACCCGGGAGCGAACTGACGGGAATGCCGTATTCCACGCATTTTTTTACCAGGCTGGTCCCGGGATCGGCAAAAGCAGGCGTTCCGCAATCTGAGATGAGAGCGACGGACAATCCTGAAAGCAGTGACTGGACAATTTCGTCAGTTCCTTCCTTCTCATTATGTTCATTCAGGATCAACAGTTTTTTTTCGCCAATCCCCAACTTCTTTAACAAAGTGCTGCCCTCACGAAATGCTTCACAGGCGACTGCATCAGCCTGTTTTAAGGCATCCAGAGCTCGCAGGGAAATATCCCTGTAATTGCCGATCGGTGTAGCAACCAGATATAACTTTCCTAGTTTGAGTATCATGTTTTTCTAATTGAAATATTTCAACTTTATTTTGAATAGAAATTTGTTAATAAACCCGTATAATCTTACCTGAGTTGATTTCTTTATTATCATTATTCATATTATATTTTTTATCTTATATTCGAGGCTTAAATGGTTTCATTTCTTGAACAATTCAGTCCGGTCATTCAGGCGCTTTTTGCTACATTTTTTACATGGGGTGTGACAGCATTAGGTGCTGCGGGTGTTTTTCTTTCCAGAGAGATCAGCCGCAAGCTGCTGGATGGTATGCTGGGCTTCGCTGCCGGCGTCATGATTGCCGCAAGCTATTGGTCTCTGCTTGCCCCGTCGATAGAAATTTCAGAGAGTCTGGGTGTACCTTCATTTCTACCTCCCGCCATAGGATTTATGGCTGGCGGGATTGTTTTATGGATGATTGATCGCATACTGCCGCATCTGCACCTGAATATGCCAACAGCTTCTGCAGAAGGCATCAGGACAACCTGGCAGCGCAGTATCCTGCTTATTTTGGCGATAACCATGCATAATTTGCCCGAAGGGATGGCAGTCGGGGTTGCATTCGGCGCAGCTGCGGCGGGCATACCAGGCGCATCGCTGCCCGGCGCAATTGCGCTGGCAATCGGTATTGGTATTCAGAACTTTCCCGAAGGTCTGGCAATTTCAGCCCCACTCCGCCGTGAAGGATTCAGCCGCTTTAGAAGTTTCTGGTATGGCCAGCTTTCAGCGGTTGTTGAACCCATTGGCGCGATAATCGGTGCCGCTGCTGTGGTCACCATGCGGCAAATACTTCCCTACGCACTGGCTTTTGCCGCCGGCGCCATGATCTACGTCGTTATTGAAGAATTGATCCCGGAAGCGCAGCAAGGAGAAAATACAGATATTTCCACCGCTGGAGCCATGCTTGGCTTTACGGTAATGATGATATTAGATGTCGCACTGGGATAGGATCTGATTTATGAAAAAGGTCTCCAAGCTTTCAAAAGCAGCCTTACTGATCGCGGTCAGTTTCGGCATCAACAAGATCCTGGCAATCCTCCGCCAGCTGATCATAGCGCGCCAATTCGGATTATCTGCCGAATTGGATGTTTTTAATGTTGCCAACAATATACCGGATCTTTTATATGCGCTGATTTCAGGTGGTGCTTTGGCCGTCGCTATTATTCCTGTAATGACTGAAGTCATGACACGTGAAAACCGCGAAGCTGCCTGGCGCGTATTCAGTCAGGTAGCAAACCTCGCCTTTTTGGCAACCGCGCTGCTTTCAGCTCTTGCGGCAGTCTTCGCCTGGCCCCTGGTTCAACATGCTCTGGGGATCGCACCAGGCCTGGAGATTAACCAGCAGGCGCTGGTTGTTGAACTTCTACGGCTTAATCTGATCGGTACGCTGATCTTTTCAATGGCCGGGCTGCTCATCGCCGGACTCCAGGCGAATAAACACTTCCTTTTCCCTGCGATTGGACCGATCCTTTATAACTTCGGACAGATTTTCGGCGCAATCATTCTTTCACCAAAAGTTGGATATCAGGTTGGTCCTGTGGTTTTGCCCGCTGCAGGATTGGGTGTTCACGGCCTCGTTTATGGGGTTCTGATCGGTTCGCTGCTTTACTTTTTGATCCAGATACCCGGGCTGATCAAGTTTCAATTTAAGTGGACGCTTCGGGTGGATCTGAAGGATGCGAATGTGCGTAAAATACTGATGATGTTGGGTCCGCGTGTGATCGGAATGCTGCTCTATCAACTGACCTTTATCGCCCGCGACAACCTTGCATCCAGACTGCCGCTCGGCTCAATTTCGGCGCTCACCTATGGCTGGATGATCCTGCAAGTACCCGAGACGCTGATCGGTACCGCCATTGGCACGGCACTGCTGCCAACTATTTCAGAATTGATCGCCAGGCAGGAATTCTTGGAATTCAAGAACACCATCAACAGGGTTGTGCGAGTCCTTATTGCCCTTGCAATACCATCTGCGGTTCTGCTGGCGTTTGCACTTCCACCACTCCTTGGATTTGCATTTGGATTTGATAATGCTGGTACGGAACTGCTGCTGTGGGTGACGCGCGCCTTTCTTGTTGGCCTGCTCGGTCATTGCCTGCTTGAATTAGGATCACGCATTTTTTTTGCCCAGCAAAATTCAATCATCCCCATGGCTGCCGCCGGTTTAAACCTTGTGATTTATATCCTCTCAGGGATATTATTAACCTCGCCCTTAAAAGCAGTGGGAATCGGGTTGGCGGATGCTATTGGTTTTACAACTCAGGCGTTTTTCCTTCTGGTTGTTTTTAAGATCGGATTATCCAAAAAATCAGCATCAGCCAAGGGTCCATTAAATGATGCATCAGAAGCAGAAAACAAAAAGGAAATCTTTAATACAAGTCTCAAAACTATCAGTGGAAGTATCGTTGGCGGCATGGTAATCATTTTGATAATAAAATATTTTTCTGGAGCCCTGCCAGAGCTTATTCTTGGGATCTTTGCTGCCGGGTTGGGAATTGCTGCAGTGCTGCCTTTTATTTTCAAGGAAGTACGGATTCTACTGCAGCTGTAAAGACCCGATCCTTTTTTGGATGAAAATTGTACCAAGAAAGGTATAATATCGCGCATGGCACAAAAAAACCTAAGCGATACGCAAAAAAACAAAGTTTCCGGCGGCCCTACACAGCCGGTCAATGTGAATGAAACTCAAGCCATTCCTGTTAAAGAGAAGAAACCAAGACGCGGGAGAGCTGTATTATTTGGGATCCTTCTTGTTTTACTTTTAGGTGCAGTAGGTGGAGGATTGGGTTATCAGCGCGGTATCAATGAACGGCTTGCGCAGCAAAATCAGCAGGTGCTGACCGAGGCAGCCACTCAATTTCAATATGGCGTTCAGCAAATGGTAAACGGCAATTATGCCCTGGCCCGTACTCATTTTGAATATGTCATCAAAATATATCCCTCTTTCCCGGGACTTACCGAGAAATATACTGAAGTGATGGTCAAACTGGCTGAATCGTCTAATCCAACTATACAGCCGCAAGCAACACCAACACTTACCAATTTAAATGCTGAAGGGCTTTTCAACCAGGCGACTCAGGAAGTTCAAGCCATGCAATGGGAAGCAGCCATGAGCACACTTGAAGCGCTGCGCAATGAAGATACTGCCTACCGGACTCTGGAAGTTGACGGGCTCTATTTCACCACATTGCGCCACAGGGCGATCGATATGATTGTAAAAGAAGGCAATCTGGAAGAAGGCTTATATCTGTTATCCTTGGTCAACCGATATGCCCCCCTTGATCACGATGCCGTGAACTATTCAAGCTGGGCCAGGCTGTATTTGACAGGCGCAAGTTACTGGGATATTGATTGGGAACAGGTGATCAACTATTTCAGCCAGCTCGCGGCAGCATTTCCAAATATGCACGACGGTAACGGATGGACAGCCAATGACCGGCTGATAAAAGCATCCGAGTACTACGGCGACCAGCTTGCCGCGGCTGACGAGTATTGCAGCGCGGTAAATTATTATCAGATCGCTGTCAATGCAAATCCCACTGAGGATCTGCAAGATAAATATAACTATTCGTTTCTGAAGTGTCATCCGCCGACAAAAGTCCCCAAACCCACCGATACACCAGGCCCGGAGATCACAGAGGAACCAACAGAACCCACAACAGAACCTCCAGCTGAACCAACAGAAACGCCTGCCGAGCAAGAACCGGGTCCACAAGAGGAACAACCCGACAATCCTCAGCAATAGAATGAGATCTCTAAAGGCGGCAACATTGCCGCCTTTATTATTGCTTTTTCGCGATCAGGTCGTGGATGAGCGCGCCAGTTACCTTGCCAGTAACCAGGCTCCCCGGCGGGATCAACTCGTCAAACATCACCAGCCCATCGATCTCAGGAGCATCCCGATAGGATCTGCCTGCAGAAATCCCGTCACCATTACCTTCAATTAAGACCTGAAGTGATTTTCCAATAAGGCTTTGGTTGATTTCGAGGGAGATCTTTTCCTGAGCGGCAGCAAGCTTTTGAATCCGTTCTTCTTTTAATTCCTGAGGGACATTATCATCATTTAGGAAGGCGCTGGTTCCTTCTTCATGATAATAGGGGAAAATCCCGACATGATCAAAACGGATTTCCTCAAGAAAATCCTGAAGGCACTGAAATTCAGCTTCCGTTTCACCGGGATAGCCGACTATGAAGGTCGTGCGTAAAGCGATTTCCGGAATCATCGCGCGCATTTTGGTTATCGTCTCTCTGACTATCTGCACATCAGCGGGTCTGCGCATACGTTTTAGGACGTCAGGATGCGCATGTTGAAGTGGAAGATCCAGGTAGGGTAAAACCGCATTGTTTTCTGCCATAATCTTGATCAATTCATCAGAAATCGCTCCGGGAAAGGTATACATCACCCTTACCCAGGGAATTTCAGGAACTGTATGAATAATTTCTTTCAATAAGATCGGTAACCCATCCCGCGATCCAAAGTCCCGTCCATAAGCTGTGGAATCCTGTGCGATGAGGATGATCTCCTTTACCCCCATCCCCTGTAACAAAAGCGCATCATCCAATACTGCCTGAACAGGGCGGCTGAGCATGGGCCCTTTGATAAGCGGGATTGCGCAAAAAGCGCACCTCCGGTCACAGCCATCAGCAATCTTCAGATAAGCGCTGCCGCCCTGAACAGCCACGCGCGCAACTTTCTGATCGCTTTCAACGATCAGCGGAGTTTCAGGAAAGTGCAAATAAGCGCTGGCAGGATGGGCTCTTGCTTTCTGCACTACTTTAAGGATATCTGACCAGCGGCGTGTACCGAAAGCGGCATCCAGGCCGTCAACTTCCACTTTCAAATGAGATTTCTCTTTTTCGCTCAGGCAGCCAGCAGCAATCAGAACCTGGCCTTCCTTTTTTGCTGCCGCAAATTCTCTTAAGGTTCGCAGGGATTCTTCCTGCGCAGGAAGGATAAAGCCGCAGGTGTTAACAATGATGATACCGGCGTCCGCGGAATTTTGACTTTCCTGGTATCCAGCACGGACAAGCAATTCAGCCATCGAGCGTGAGTCCACGCTGTTCTTGGCACAGCCCAGCGATTCAATATAAAAGCTTTCCCTTTTTTTCATCGGCTGGCAAATTCTAACACCACAGGGAAAAAATTCCTCAAAAAGAATGACATTAATAATGTGTGAAATAAAATGATGAACTGAGGGAGTTGATACGCTATAATTTCAGACCAGGAGATAACATGTTATGAGCGATATTTGTGTCATTGGAACAGGTTACGTCGGATTGGTTACAGGGGTTTGTTTTGCCGATCTGGGAAACAAAGTTCACTGTCTGGACATCAATCCCGACAGGATCAGCAAATTACAAAAGAACATCATGCCCATTTATGAACCAGGTCTGGAAGAGATCGTAGAACGTAATGTTAAAGCCGGTCGCCTGTTCTTTACGACGGATTATCATGAAGCGCTCAAGAATGCTGAATTTGCCTTCATTGCAGTCGGCACACCATCTGGTGTGGATGGCGAAGCTGACCTTCAATATGTACGGGATGCTGCCGAAAAGATTGCCGAAGTTATGGACCATCCCATCATCGTAGTGAACAAGTCCACGGTACCTGTTGGCACAGGTGATTGGGTGTCCGAGATCATTACTAAAAAGCGCCAGGGGAACAAACTCGATTTTTCTCTGGTCTCAAATCCTGAGTTTCTACGTGAAGGCAGCGCGATCAGCGATTTTATGAATCCCGACCGGGTTGTGCTTGGCTCACTGGAAAAAGCCGCCGCGGAAAAAGTTGCCATGCTTTATGCTTCTCTGCGCGCACCCATTCTGATTACCGACCTGCGTACAGCAGAGATGATCAAATACGCATCCAATGCTTTTTTGGCGACGAGAATATCCTTCATAAATGAAATCGCGAACATCTGCGAGGAACTGGGCGCGGATGTGCGTGAAGTTGCGGATGGCATGGGTATGGATAAACGCATCGGGCGTTCTTTTTTGGATGCCGGCCTTGGATGGGGCGGAAGCTGCTTCCCCAAGGATGTTAAGGCACTGGCGCATATGGCCGTGCTCCATAATACACAGCCTCAACTACTCCAGGCTGTGATGGATATTAATCGCAACCAACGCCGCCGTGTAGTTTATCGTTTGCGAAAAATATTGGCTGGCTCACTTTCGGATAAAGTGATCGGTATTCTGGGTTTATCCTTCAAACCAAATACAGATGATATGCGCGAAGCGCCGGCAGTTGAGATCATCCATTTACTTGAAAATGAAGGTGCGAAGATCAGGGCTTACGATCCCCAGGCAGGCGAGAACGCAAAAAAGGAAATTCCTGGCATCCATTTGTGCGATGATGTTTATAAAATGGCCGAGGGCGCTGATGCGCTGGTGCTTGCAACAGAATGGAATGAGTTTAAACAGCTGGATTTTGAAAAAATATATACATTGATGAATACCCCGGTTTTAATTGACGGGCGAAACCAATGGGACAGTACACGTTTGCGCAAAATAGGTTTTACCTATTTCGGCGTCGGGCAGGGCAATCATGTCGGGCAGGTGCTTACCACAGACAATTAATTTAGGAGATCGCTAACTACTTCCAAGCCCACATATCATCCGCTTTCTTTAAAGACCTTATGCCATGTTCCATTTTCTTTAACCATAAGGTTGACTTCAACTTCAACAGTAAGCATTTCTGAAATCCGGCGATCGATTTGTGTGACAGTTAGGGCTTTAAGTTGCCCGCCAATAACCCGTTTGGCATAAACCTCCAGCCTTTCATTTTGATCGCGGAAAATTAGGGATAAATTATTTTCGTTCACAATTTGCTTTTCAATTTTGGCGCCTGTGTAGGCGCAAAACGATGCAGTCTGTTGTCTATCAGTAATCCAACAATAAAGCCATTAAACACCACAAACCCCCAGGGAATCACAGCCACTGATAATACCAGGCTGGTTTGAAGCCTGTTAATGTAAGCGTCCCTTCAATCTCGTCCTCATTATTCTTAATTTCAAGTTGAATTCGCTTGGCAAAAACTGATTTTTACCAATAGAAATGAGTTATCTTTTTCTTGTGAATAAAATTGGTATTTAGGGAAGTCTATGTAGTTAGCTTTACCGCTCACTCCATTCATTACTTGAATAAAGCTGCAGGAATCATCAGGCTTTGCCCCAAGAAAAACACCAGGTATAACCGTCCAGCACTGATTGCCTGTCGAATTGACCAGTTTATAATACCAAGCCTTATAATAGGCCCTTGTTTTTCAGATCGATGATAACAATCCGGATCCATTATTCCATGAAAATAATGTTCGATACTTCCATTGAATTTCCCCGTCAGGTTGCCTTAGGAAAAATTAGCCAACTGATTAATTTCCAATGGTGCGGGTTTGGTTAGATCTCGCTCCAGGGACAGTGCTCCCTGGGCGCAATGCTCCACACAAACACCGCAACCCATGCATGCATTGAAGTCACACGTCAAGTGGCCATTGATTGCAAGCGCATTGAACTGGCAAGTTTCTACACAAATTCCACAGGTAATGCATTTATTATGATCCACTTTACAGACAAAACCAGAGGAGATAACCATTGGAGTGCCGTTGCGGTGCGCTTTCATCGCTCCGCAACAACATGAGCAGCAATTACAGATAGCATAAAAACGATTCAGGACGGCGTCTTTGAAAAACGCATGGGAAACATGCCCGCGCTGTGATTCCTGTTCAAGGATCTGCTGCGCCTCAGCTGACGAGATCGCCCGCGAAGTCTCAGGGCAATGCTCTAAAACAAAACTGGCAAAGGGTTCACCAACAATCAGGCAAACATCCATAGGCAGACAGGGATTTTCCATGCTTTTTCTGCAAGGGCAATCGATCACCGTGATATGGTCAGGATTTTTAAGAATGATGTCCCTGGCTTTTTCAAAGGGAATAACCTGCTCAATGTTTTCCAAGCGAATTTCTTTATTAATACTGACCAGCTTACGCGCCGCCGCAAGCGGGAGCACTTTCCCATGGTACCCTGCCGCAAATCCACTATCTTGGTCTGGATTTGTGCTCTTGTTAAGGAATTTTTCGAAGAAGCCAAGCACATGAGACAATGGCTTTAAAAGTTTTTTGGCAAGGGGATGGTCGCCTTTGCCCATGGAGATGTAAAAATATGGCCAGCGCATGTAAAAATAGCCATGAATGAAATCGAGAAATGAATAATCTTTTGCTGAACGAGCTTCTTTAATAAAATCTTGTGTTGATTTTTTCATAGTCAAATTTCTAAATGATCCAACACCATTTTTGTTTATCGGTTGTTGATACTATATTATAAAAAATTTTGTTATTCTTATTTTCGTACAAAATCTATTCTGAATGATTTGAAAAGTAACTTGATAAGAATAAAAGTCAGAACACTGATAATCTTGGTAAGCGCCCTTTCTGCAGGTTTGGATCAGGATGAGATGAATACTTTAGGTGTCAACCGCATCTGCAAACAGGATCGGCAAATTCTGGCTGTTTGTTGAGGATTGCATTCTTTTTTTCGGAAGAAGCGGCCGGAATAGAAAGGTCGAGGTTCCCAGGCAAATATGAATTTTCATTCGTATCCATTTATTTAGATTTGTACAGATTTTTTTACGCATGATCCTAAAAATCTGTAAATAATGTTTTGCGGTTTATGTAAAAATAATCATTTATAAACCTTTTTCCCGGCGTATGTGTTAATCTCAATGATAGAATATGCACGCCTGTTAATTATGATTTCATTTCAAATAAGGAATTCTTTGATGGATAATACCAATCGTTTAAATCTGAAAAAGCGCGCCCAGTGGGCCTGGTACTTATATGATTTTGGCAATTCTGCCTACGCCGCAGTGGTCTTGTTGGCAGTATACGCGGCTTATTTTAAACAGTCTGTGGTTGGAACTGCTCAGGGATCTGCACTTTGGGGGCTATCCTTGACAATTTCAATGCTGGTTGTAGCCATCATTTCACCTTTTCTTGGTGCCCTGGCAGATTATTCCGGCAGAAAAAAGGTGCTGCTCTTCGTAATGACCGCAATCTCGATCGTATTTACCGGTTTGCTGTTCTTTGTCCAGAAGGGTGATATCTTCCTGGGAATGGTTCTATTTATTCTCGCCGAGATCGGATACCGCAGTGGTCAGGTTTTCTACAACTCGCTTCTGGTAGATATTGCCGATGAAGATGAGATCGCAAAAGTCTCGGGCAATGGCTGGGCGATCGGATCTGCGGGTGGAATTGTGTGTTTGATCATTGTCTTGGCTTTGATCCAAAGCAATCCGGGAAATACCACCGCGATCAGGTTATCGATGTTGATAACCGCAGTTTTCTATGCGTTATTCTCAATACCTGCTTTTCTTTTTATTAATGAACCACACCGCCCGCAGAAAAAAAATGGCAAAAGTTTGTTCCAGGTTGCGGTCGAGCGATTATCCAGAACGATCAAATCGGTTATGAAATTCAAGGAATTCCTGAAATTCATGATCGCCTTGCTTATCTATAATGACGGCATCATCGCCGCCCTGGATTTTGCGGCCATCATTGGTGCAGTCATTTTTGGCGTTACGACCACAGAACTGATCGTTTTTGTTATCATCGTGCAAGTGACAAACGTGATCGGCGCTTATGTTTATGGTCTGCTGGGAGAAAAGATCGGGCTTAAAAACGCCCTGGTTAACTCATTGGTTGTAATGCTCATTTCAGTTGTGGGCATGCTGTTCGTACCCAATAAAACGGGTTACTTTATCGTAGGATCTCTCGCGGGATTTGCCATGGCGGGTGTTCAATCACTTGACCGAACCCTGGTCAGCGTTTTTGCTCCAAAAAACCGAAACGCTGAATTTTATGGATTTTTCTCACTGGCTGGACGCACGTCATCCATTATCGGCCCAGGTGTTATGGGATTAGCCGCCACCGGCCTCTCTGCCTGGATACTGAGCTTCCTGGTAAAAAATAACCTTGCTTCGGCAACTGATCCGAACGCACTACTGGTGGCTGAAAAAATCGGCCATCGCTTTGCGCTGGTCACATTGATTTTCTTCCTGCTGGTTGGTATGATGCCGCTGCTCTTTGTCGATGAGGAGGAAGGCCGCAAAGCCGCCAAGCTCAGTGATGAGATCGAAGGATAATTATTTTTCAAATGACCGAATCGCTAAAACCCGATCCCGAATATCGCCCAAACCGTCCACTTAGGCAGGTAATGCAATTTCTTGCCCGCCTGGCTCTGCATGGTTTGACTGATCTCGAGATCGAAGGAAAAGAGAATTTTCCAAAATCAGGCCCGTTGATCATGGTGGGCAATCATTTTAATTTCCTGGATCCGGTCGCGTTTGTCAGCCTGGCTCCCTGGCCGCTGGATTTTGTTGGCGGCGCTGTAACTCCGCATGCGCCTGGTTTTTTGCGTTTCATTCCGAGACTGTGGGGTTATTTGCCTGTTTACCGCGGCACAGGATCAACCTATGCGCTTAAACAGGCTGAAAAGATCCTGAACAAAGGCGGTGTCCTCGGAATTTTCCCCGAGGGCGGCTCATGGGCGCAAGTCCTTCGTCCAGCCCGACCTGGCGCAGCTTTACTGGCCGCCCAAACCGGCGCCCCTATCATTCCCGTTGGATTGACCGGCCTTTCAAAGGTCTTTCCCTCCCTCAGAAAACTGAAAAGAGCAAAGGTAAAATTCAAGATCGGCAAACCATTTGGCCCATTCAAGATCTTTGGCAGCCGCTATGAACAGCGCAGGCAATTGGATGATATCGGGCATGAGATCATGAAAAACATCGCCGACCTTCTCCCGTCTGAGGAAGGTGGGCTTTATTCCAGCGATCCTAAAATCCGCGAAGCCGCCATAGGCAGTGAAGTTTATCCCTGGGAAGGGCTGCGCGAGGGCGAGGACGACGATAAGTATCCTGCAGCTTAAATATTCAAATGACCTGGTAAAGATCCCCCTTTTCAACGAGAACGGGGGATCTTTTTTGGCAGGAGTAAATAAACCTGGATGTTATAATTATCGATTGCTCCCATAATTTAGGTATTATGTTCTATGTTGAAAGGAATGCATGGCACAAGACAAGATCCGGGTGGTTGGCGCCCGCGAGCACAACCTGAAAAATATCACCGTTGAGATCCCAAGAGACAAGTTAGTAGTGATCACTGGACTTTCTGGTTCAGGCAAGAGTTCGCTGGCGTTCGATACCATTTTTGCTGAAGGACAGCGCCGCTATGTAGAATCGCTTTCTGCATATGCAAGGCAGTTTCTTGGCCAGATGGACAAGCCCGATGTGGATTATATCGAAGGGCTATCTCCCGCTGTATCCATAGATCAAAAAGCAACTTCCCGCAACCCTCGCTCCACGGTAGGTACTGTCACTGAAGTCTATGATTATCTGCGTTTGATGTTCGCCCGCGTGGGCATACCCCACTGCCCTGTATGCGGCAGAGAGGTGATCAAGCAATCAGCGCAGGAGATCGTAGATTCGATCGCAAGGCTGCCCGAAGGCAGCAAACTGGTCATCCTTGCTCCTATTGTGCGGGGACGCAAAGGGACATATCAGGCGGTATTTGAAGAGATCCGTAAAGCGGGTTTTTTGCGTTCACGTGTAGATGGGAAAACATTCAACCTGGATGATGAAATTTCGCTGGATCGATACAAAATCCATAATATTGAAGCTGTGGTCGACCGTGTCGTAATTCAGGATCTGGATGATGATGAAGAACGGAAATCCCTGCTCAGCCGGCTGGCAGATTCCGTCGAAACCGCCTTGAAGTTTGGCGAAGGCTACATTATCGTGGAAAACTTGACCAGTGATCCGCCCAAGGATATGTTCTTTTCCGAGAACCTGGCCTGCCCGGAACACGGCGTCAGCCTGACCGAGATCGAACCGCGCAATTTTTCGTTCAATACACCCCATGGCGCCTGCCCTGAATGCCAGGGTCTTGGCATCCGTCAGGAGATTGATCCAGACTTGCTGATTCCCGACAAGGATGTTTCGCTGAACGACGGGGCAATCATCGCCATGGAATGGAATGACGCACGTGACCAAGGAAAGTATTACTGGCAGATGCTTGAAGCTGCCGCAAAAGCGTATCACATCCAAATGGATGCACCGGTTAAAGACTTGCCGGAAGATCAATTGAATATCATCCTGTACGGAACCGGCGGAGAAGAAGTGGAAATGGACCTGCGCGGAGGGAACAACCGCCAAACGGTGTTGCGTACATCATTTGAAGGCGTTATCCCCAACCTGATGCGCCGTTTCCGTGAGACCCAATCAGAATATATTCGCTCCAGGATTCAGGAGTTCATGAGCGACAAACCCTGCCCCAAGTGCAACGGTGAACGCCTGCGGCCTGAATCACTGGCAGTGACGGTTAACGGGCTTAATATCATGGAAGTCACCGGATGGCCGGTTGAACGCACCCTGCCCTGGATCGAAAAACTGATGAGTGATAAATCACCGCTCAATGAACGCGACAAAGCCATCACAGAACGTATCCTTAAAGAAATTCGCGACCGGCTTGGTTTTCTGGTCAATGTGGGGCTGGATTACCTGACTTTAAAGCGTTCCGCTGCTTCGCTTTCGGGTGGAGAAGCCCAGCGCATCCGCCTGGCAACACAGATCGGATCACGGCTGATGGGCGTCCTTTATGTTTTGGATGAACCATCCATCGGCCTGCACGCGCGTGATAATGCCAGATTGCTGGCAACATTAATGGAACTGCGCGACCAGGGCAATACTGTTCTGGTCGTTGAACATGACGAAGAGACCATCCGCACAGCAGACTGGATCGTGGATCTGGGACTGGGTGCAGGTGTAAATGGCGGTGAAGTTGTCGCAGAAGGGACAGTGGACACCATCATCAACCATCCCACTTCACTGACCGGTGCTTACCTTGCCAGGCGCATGACCGTGCCGCTGCCAGCAAAACGCCGTGAAGGCAATGGAAAACATCTCACAATTTTCGGCGCCCGTGCCAATAACCTGAAGAATATTGATGTAACCATTCCGCTCGCCAAATTTGTGTGCATCACCGGCGTCAGCGGTTCGGGCAAGTCAACACTGATGGTGGATATCCTTTATAAGGCACTGGCACATGGGTTAAATCGTGCGAAAACCAGCCCAGGCGAGCATGATCGCATTGAAGGCATGCATCACCTTGACAAGATTATCAATATCGACCAGTCTCCCATCGGGCGTACTCCACGCTCCAACCCTGGTACCTATACCGGCGTTTGGGATGAAGTTCGGCAGCTTTTTGCCGCCTTGCAGGAAAGCAAGATGCGCGGTTATACAACGGGGCGGTTCTCGTTCAATGTCAAGGGCGGTCGCTGCGAAGCCTGCCAGGGGCATGGCCAATTGCGCATTGAAATGCAGTTTCTGCCAGATGTCTATGTACCCTGCGATGTATGCCATGGCAAACGCTTTAACCGCGAGACCCTGCAGGTGAAGTTTAAAGGGCTGTCCATTTCAGATGTTCTGGACCTGACTGTGGACAGCGGTATGGAATTCTTTGCCAATATTCCGCGCATCCAGCGGCGCCTGCAGACGCTTCAGGATGTTGGATTGGGGTATATCCGCATCGGCCAATCTGCCACCACGTTATCCGGAGGAGAAGCCCAACGGGTGAAGCTTTCAAAAGAGCTCTCCCGACGGGCAACAGGAAAAACATTGTATGTTCTGGATGAGCCATCAGTTGGGCTGCATGCCGCGGATGTTCACAAATTGGTGGAAGTCCTGCAGCGGCTGGTGGACTCGGGCAATTCGGTGCTGATCATTGAGCATAATCTGGATATCATTAAAACTTCGGATTATCTCATTGATCTCGGTCCGGACGGCGGAGACCGCGGCGGGCAACTGGTGGCTTGCGGCACGCCAGAAGAAGTGTGCGAGGTAAAAGAATCCTATACTGGTCAGGTACTCAAGGACTACTACAAGGAGTATTACAAAAAAAATTGCTGAAATTTACTTGAACCTGCTCTCCCATGGGACGAATGCATAGAAATTTCTCCAACTTTCAATACATCGCTCTATTTAATATTTTCGTGATTTTTTTAATTCATCAATTCTCTTCAGAATTAAATGTTTACTAAAATAAAAAATCCGGCAACTAAATATCTGTTTTTCCGTATAATTTGTTGGATAAATTTCTTTTGAGGATCATCAATTGGAGAATACATACAACCATCAGCAAAAATTGGACTATTCCCAGTGGTTCACTGATAAGTTTAAGATCGGCCTTAAACAAATTCTAAAATTTAGTCTTCGTAACCCAGGCATGTCCAGGTTTCTGGCAGGAGAGATCATCCGTTTTTATTTTGCAGGAAAACAGCGGAAAAAATTGGCAGCGCTTGGTGTTAAAGTACCGCCAATGCTCATTTACAGCGTAACCGCTGAATGCAACCTAAATTGCTTTGGCTGCTATGCCAAGCAATTGCACAAACCCCGCAATGGCGAGTTTAGCGCAGCCCAATTCTCGGATGTGATCCGGCAGGCTGATGAAGCGGGTGTTTCATATATTCTTATTGCCGGCGGAGAACCTTTTTTACGGCCTGAATTACTCGATGTGACCGCAAAACATCGTGGCATCATTTTTACGCCTTTTACCAATGGATTGCTGGTCACAGATGAACATATCCGTAAACTGAGAAACCAAAAGCATGTACTGCCAATTGTTAGCTTTGAAGGATACGAGACGGAAACTGACCAACGGCGCGGACAGGGGGTATTTAATAACGGGCTTGCTCTGCTTGAGAAATTCCGCAGGTATGGGATCTATTTTGGCATCTCGCTTACTGCTACCAGTAAAAACCTGGATACCATCAGCGAAAGATCATTCATTGAAAGACTGACAGCGCTTGGCTGCAAAGTTTTCTTCTTTATAAATTACATTCCTGTTGAGAAAAGTACCGAACACTTGGTCATGTCGCAGGAGCAATTTGACAAGCTAAACTCTCTGATGAGAGAGTATCGACGTGAATATGAAGCCCTCTTTTTAGCGTTTCCGGGCAGCGAGCTTGATTTTGGTGGCTGCCTGGCAGCTGGTAAAGGTTTTATTCATATAAACGCTGAAGGGGATGTGGAACCCTGTCCATTTTCGCCTTACTCGGATTCAAGCCTAAAGAATATGAGTCTGATTGAGACGCTTAAATCTCCACTTTTAAAGAAAATTCGCGACGCGGAATTGCGTCTGGATGAATCAAATGGTGTCTGTGCCTTGTGGCAAAACAGGGATTGGGTAAAGACTTTGTTAGAAGAAGGAGAGTATCAGCCAATTCCTTGATTTAATTTCATATTCGGAAAGAGTTTATTTATTGTGAATTAAAAAATCGAAATAATCCAGGCAAGAATTGATAACCAATTCCTGCAGGTTTTTAGAAATTTCAGTGCCGATAGAAATTATCATTTTTTTCGGCGTGACGCTAGACATTACCTTCAAGAAATCACCCCACCTGCTCTTTGAGAAATGAGTAATCATTGTTTAACAGCACCTTCATTGACAGATAAGAGTTAATATGTATAATAGAACAAATTTTTAATACAAATGTCATAAGAAGAAACATGCAATCACTCGGTTCAGTTTATTACCTGGTCATCGTTATTATTTATGCTCTCGCCCTTATGGTGGAGAGCAAAACGAGATTAAGGGATGGCTTAGAGCCATAGTTCAAAGAAAACCAGTTTATCGAAAACCACCCTTAATCAAAAGAAGGGTGGTTTTTTTTTCTAAGGAACCTTACCAAAGCATGAAAATATACCCAGCGCTCTCTCTGGAGGAGGAGAGAATGTTTGTACCTTTTACCAAAAACCCATAAAGGAGGTGATCAAAAAAAGGATTCCGAATTGCTCGCATTTATTATTTGTTTAAAAAAAATTAAAAAACCAAGGAGATTGAATCATGTCAGATCAAAATGTAGAAAGCAACAAGAAACCGCTCCTGTCTGCAAGGCAGGTGGGAATGGCAGCCGCATTTGGCGGTGCCGCGCTTGCACTCGTTCTGGCGGGCGTCACCATCCCGATCCCGGGAACTCCGGTGGTCACTGATCCGCGCGAGATCTTCACCACCATAGGCGCGTCGTTAACCGGACCTGTCGGCGGTGTTGTAATTGGCCTCTTGGCAGGTATCGCTGAACCAGGCATTCCCTTAGCCAGCCTTATGGCGCACGTCGCAGGCGGCATCTATAACGGGTTCGTCTATAAGAATTTCAGCTGGCGTTTTAAAGAGAAAAAAGCTCTCTCTCTGGCAGCCTGGGCTTTGCAGGTATTAGTCTATTATGTCTGCATCGTTATTCCGGGGTTCATAGTGGGCATCTCTTTGTTCTACCCTGATCCCGAATCCGGCGGTTTTTTTGCCTTGCTGGGTGCTCTCGAAGCTGGTGGAATTCCCGAAGCTTTGATCACAGCTACAGTAACCACTGTTATTATGGCAGCTCTGCCTGAAAAGTACCGCCGACCTTTGTGGTAAGCAAACCTTTATATCATTTTTCTCTCTTGATCCAGGCTGTTAGTAATGATAGCCTGGAAAAAAATTATTAAGGAATTATTTTTAATGAATCATGATATCTTATTCAAAGAAGTGAATTTCACCTACGCGGGCAGCTCGATTCCCGCGATAAAGGATATTAATTTACAGATCAATACAGGCGAAATCGTACTGATCACAGGCCCGGCTGGCAGTGGAAAAACGACACTATGTTCCTGTATCAATGGACTCATCCCTCATTATCACGAAGGCGAACTGACAGGTGATGTGATCATTGGCCCGTACAATTCACGAAAAGTCCGCGTGGGCGGATTGGCATCCTTGGTAGGCATGGTCTTTCAGGACCCTGAAAGCCAGCTGGTTACCAATAGTGTCATCGATGAAGTTGCCTTCGGTCCAGAAAATTTGGGTATCCCGCGCGACGAAATTAATGAACGTGTTGAAAAAGCGCTCCGCTCAACCCGCATGACCGGGTATGAAGACCGCGAACCGCATTCCCTGTCTGGCGGTGAACAGCAAGCCTGTGTGATAGCAGCCACCTACTCAATGCATCCGGAGATCTATGTACTGGATGAACCCCTTGCCAACCTGGACCCCCAGGGGCGCTCCCAGGTACTCGAGCTGGTAGTGCGCATGGCCAAAGAACGCGGCAAAACGCTGGTTATTGTGGAGCACTCACTGGAAGAGATCCTGCCCCTGGTTGAACGTGTCATAGTGATGAACAAAGGGCAGATAGTGCGTGATGGCCCGGTCAAGGATGTTCTAAAAGCGGGCGATATTAAAGGCATTTTCAAACGTCCTGATATTGTCAGGCTGGCTGAAGAGTTGAAGATCGCGTCCTGCCCTCTGAAACCCGAATCTTTTAATAAAGCGCTCCTTGACCAATACAAACCTGCCTCATTGAAAAATAAGTTCAACAATGAAAGAAGCAATGGAAAAGGCAAAGCATTGATCGAACTTAAAAACGTCACCTACGGTTATCAAAAAAATGTGGACGCCCTCAATGATATCAGCCTGACCATCCATGAAGGCGAATTTGTAGCGCTAATGGGTCGTAATGGTTCCGGCAAGACCACTCTGGTCAGCCACTTGATCGCCCTGGTTGTCCCTGACTCCGGCATGGTGACTGTCGCCGGCATGGATACCCGAACCACACCCACCCATATTCTGGCAAAAGATGTTGGTTTTTGCTTCCAGAATCCCAATCATCAGATCGTTTCCTTTAATGTAAAGGAGGAAATGACCTTCGGTTTAAAAGCGCACAACATCGATCCGTCAGAATTTGAAAGCCGCATCAATGATGCTTTGGAGATCGTAAAAATGACCGAGTTTAAAGACGCGGACATCTTTGACCTCGGCAAAGGCCAAAAGCAGCGTATCGCCCTGGCTTCCGTGCTTACTTTAAAACCGCGTATCCTGGTGATCGATGAGCCAACAACCGGACAAGACCCGGAAATGAGCTTTGAAATCTTTGAGATCATCAAACAGTTGAATCGGAACGGTACAACCGTACTGATGATCACACACCGCGTTGACCAGGCGGCAATTTACGCCAAACGCGCCATCGTATTGAATCACGGCCGACTTGCCTATGACAGCCCGGTAAATGACCTGCTTCTGGATGAAAAATTGATGAAAGCCAACTCACTGGAACTTCCCGATATCACTAAACTCGCCAAAAGCCTGAGTAATTATGGAATTCCCGCCAACACTGTGAAGTATGAAGAAATGAAACAGTATCTCAAAGAAATGGTGGAGGCTTAAGATGGCAATCGAATATCAAAAAGGGAAATCGCTGCTGCATTCTCTGGATGCACGGACAAAACTGTTCATCTTTATCGGAACAACCATTGCTGCCATGGTCTTTGTAGATCCCATCATTATGGGCATTCTGTTTGCCTTTATATACTTCCTGGCCCGCAAAGCGGTGGATAAGGATCTGCTCAATAATAACCTGCGCGTTTTGATTGTTATCTTTCTGACCTTCTCTGTATTTCAGATACTGTTCTTCACTCCCAAGGATGCTCACTTTCTCTTTTATCTTATCCCCTGGAAACAATGGGTACCGGTAACAGTGCAAGGCCTGATTCGTGGTGTGGCAGTCTTCTTCCGGTTTTTCAGTGTGGTACTGGCTGTTCATCTGATGCTGTATACCACCCCGCCAGTAGAATTGGCTTTGTCTGTAACAGAACGTGGACAGCAGAAGAAACCACTTGAAGGTCTGGGAATGATCGCCGCTTTGAGTTTGCTTCTATTCGCATCTTCATTATCAACTGCCACAGGCAATTCCTCATTTTTGGGGATCAGCAGCCCTGTAATAAAGATAGGCGTGCTTGCCATCGGCTGCTTAATTGCTGCCTTTGCCATCCAGAAAATCCTGTCGCGCGGTTTGCCACCCGAAATGGGTGTGGCGCTCATGCTGGGATTTTCAACTGTGGGGATCCTCTCCACACAAACCCAACAGATTACCAACGCCCAGAAAGCACGCGGATATGACGTGCAGCCTAAGAACATTATCCGCCGCGTGCAGGTACTCACTGCGCTGCTCATACCGATCTTTCTTGCGACATTGGAACGATCGCAGAGCATATCTATCGCTATCCTCTCGCGTGGTTTTGACTACAATATCGGTGCACGCACCTATCGGCGGGAGTTTTCGTTCAATAAGAATGACTTGATCGTTTTGGCTGTGATCTTCATCATTATTCTTGTCGGATTGATATTAAACAATTTGGGCTGGGGAAACCCGACGGAGTATTTTATATTAAGGATGATGAATTAGTTGAAAAACACCTGGACGCTGAAAGTGCATAACTGAAAGGCTTTGGGTTGAAGCAACACCCAACCTTTCCGGGAAAATTTCCCTTCGCTGCGGACAGAGATCAAATCAATACCAAAAGGCTGGCAGACAAAGACAATCTACTTGTCTCTCGCCAGCCTTTTTTCTTATTACCACCACTCAGAAATCCTCGGAATCTATGGCTGTTTATACAGTTTTGTCTTCGAAAGGACGCGTACCGAACGCTGCCCATTAGCTGAGGAGAAGCCAATCAGCCAATTCAGCAGCTTTGGGAGATGTTTCGGAGCCGCCAAAGCCCTGAGTTGAAAGGCCTGCGCAGATATTGGCAATCCGCAGCGACTCTTTAAATGAGTAATTATTTATCTGTCCAAAAAGAAAGCCGCAATTAAAATTATCACCTGCTCCGGTAGTGTCTTTTACATCCACAGGAATCGCACTTGAAGAAAACATTTCGCCTGCCCGACTGGCAAGACAGCCATTTGAACCGCATTTAATTATTACAGAGGGAGTATGTCCAGCCAATTCCGTCAAAGCTGAACCCGGGTCGTCCTTACCGGTCAAAGCCAGGGCTTCTTCTGCATTGGGCGAAAAGACATCCACTCTCTTTAACGCTGCGGCGACATCTTTATCAGTCAGGGATTTTTTATGCGCCTGGCAATCCATATATATTTTGGCGCCAATTTCACTTGCTGCAGAGGCTATTTCGCCCAGTTCATCTCCCATAAGAAGATGCGTGATACAGATCCAGCGAGGACGCACCTTACGGATCAATTCCTGGAGCGCCTGCGGGCGCAACGGATCCATATAACTGACAAAAGAACGATCATTTTCAAAAGAAAATGAGACTGTTATATTAACAGAAGGGTGGCTGCTGTCCGAAAAATAAGCTGGATCCACACCCTCCTTAATCAGCTCACCTTTGACAAATTGGCTGAATGGATCAGAACCAAATTCACATGGCCAGGCTATCTTTAAGCCGAGGCGGGAAAGCGCGATAGCAGAATTGGCCGCACCTCCTGGCATATGCTTAAACTCTTCACAATACACCTCATATCCAAGGCGCGGCATCTCGGGAAGCCCTGTAAAGACCAAATCGGAAAAATAATTGCCGATTAAAAATACATCATACCTATTTTTTGCTTCTTTAGTAATCGTTTTCATTAAGAGGATTTAATCCATTAATAAAATCCTTATGCTTAATAAGTAATACAATTTTCCAAACACAATTTGTATTATAAATGGAGGTGTACTCCTGGTTTTACATTTATTTTACAAAACTCTTACCAATATTTGACACACTAAGATTAAATTTAAAATCATGAAGAAATGTATGGTGGAGGAACGCATGCATAAAAAAGCATTCAATATGATAGTCAGTGTGTTGGTGATTAGTGCATTGGCAGCCTGCAACGGTAATGTAAAAATCGACTTACCCTCACCAACCTCCCAACCCACGGCTCAAGCAGCGCCAACCGAGGCAGCACCTATTGAAAATACCGCCCAACCTTCCACTGCGCCGGTAGACCTTGTAAACCTGCAGACCGCGTATGAAAAGATTTATGAAAAAGTGCTGCCTTCAGTTGTAAGCATCACGGTATCCAAGAATATCACACAGACGTTTGCGACAATACCCGGTCTGCCGGATGGTTTCGATTTTGGTGAAGAGCAGCAACAGACACCCGGATTACAGGTATATGGTGCAGGCTCAGGATTTGTCTGGGATAAGGATGGCCACATTGTCACCAATAACCATGTGATTGATGGCGCGGAATTGATCAGGATTAACCTGTCGAATGGCAACAGTGTGATCGCAACTCTTGTTGGCTCCGATCCACAAAGCGACCTTGCGGTTTTGAAAATCGACCTGCCCGCTGAAGAATTGCAGCCGATTGAGGTGGCAGATTCAACACAAGCCAAGATCGGGCAGATTGTTGTCGCGATTGGTAATCCTTTTCAATTGAGCAGTTCCATGACCACTGGCATTATCAGCGGCCTAAACCGCTCACTTCCACTGGAATCCACCGATGCCTCCGGGCTAACCTACACCATTCCGGATGTGATCCAGACGGATGCGGCCATCAATCCCGGAAATTCAGGCGGTGTTCTGGTGGATATTGAGGGAAAGTTGCTTGGCGTTACCACAGCCATCGAATCACCTGTTCGCGCCAATTCAGGGGTCGGATACGTAGTCCCATCAGTGATCGTGAAAAAACTGGTGCCCATCCTGATTAAAGACGGATCATATCAACAGCCCTGGATCGGCATCAGCGGACTTTCACTTTCCCCTGAAGTGGCAGAAGCGATCGATCTTGACCGAACTCAGCGCGGCGCGTTGATCACCGAAATAACCATTGACAGCCCGGCGGATAAGGCAGGATTGCTGGGAAGTGCTAAAACCGCGAAAATCGACGGTCAGGATGTAAATGTGGGCGGGGATATCATAACCGCTGCAGATAGCAAACCGGTCAATGATTTCGAAGACCTTGTGGCGTTTTTGGCACGTTATACTGTTGTTGGGCAAACCATCAACCTGACAATTCTGCGCGATGGAAAAACGATCGAGGTGCCATTAACTTTGGAAGCCCGGCCATCACAGGATGCTACAAAAACCACCATTACACCACAGGAAACATCCAGCGGTGCTTTCTTGGGCATTCAAGGTACCAGTTTAACGCCTGAAATTGCCCAAGCAATGAACCTGGATGCTGATACTGTCGGCGCCCTGGTCTTGGAAGTACCCGCTGGAGGTCCAGCTGACAAAGCAGGAATCAAGGGTAGTTTTAAATCCTTTGAATCCAACGGGCAACAGGTGATGATCGGCGGAGATATCATCACTGCGGTTGACGGCAAAAACGTCAACGGATTTAGAAATCTGGTAGCGGTGCTGGCTGGTTACAAGCCGGGTGATGAGGTAGAAATCACCCTGCTGCGTGACGGAAAATCGATGAGTGTCCAGGTAGTTCTGGGTGAAAAACCAAAGAATTAGAAACCATGCTCTCTCCCTATGAAAAGCGGGCGTTGAATTCAACGCCCGCTTAATTTTTGTATTATTACTTTTGAAAATATTTGGTTTGTAATCCGTTGATCTTGGTGGTGGTAGTCGGCTGTAAACATGCTTGTGTCTACACAAGGCTGCCGCTAAAACTATGATTCTAATAATCACGGAAAAGAAGTGTTCACTTCTCTATTGTTTTCAATAGCAGGCAAGAAAAAAACCTCAGTTGGTTTTTGACGGCATGTTGGAAAATCCGTTATATGGTTTGTTGGCATTGGCGGGCTGTCTCGTTTTAAATGGTAATGACCTAAGAAGCCTGGGGATGCTCGAGCGATATTACAGACAGCTTACCCTAAGTTTAAGCTTGGCTTTCACTAAGGCTCTTGATGAGCGTATTTTGGTAATCAATATTATTCAAATATCCAGATTACGTACAGTCCTGGCATGCGTCTGTATAAAGCGTTTGCGAGGCGGTACCGAATCTCCCATGAGCATATCAAAGGTACGGTCGGCTTCGGCCGCATCGTCCACAGTTACCTGCAGCAGCGTACGATTTTCCGGGTTCATGGTGGTTTCCCACAATTGTTCCGGATTCATTTCACCAAGACCCTTATAACGTTGGATATTAGCCTTATCTTCTTTTGCGCCCCACTCTTTGAGGATCTTCTCTTTTTCGTCCTCACTATATGCGTATTTTTTCTCTTTTTTGTAGGAGATTAGGTAAAGCGGCGGCTGAGCGATGAAGAGATGACCCGATTCAATCAGATCCTGCATATAGCGGAAAAAGAAGGTCAGAAGCAAGGTGCGGATATGGCTGCCATCCACATCAGCATCGGTCATTATGACAATCTTGCCGTAACGCAACCCTTCCAGGCTGAACGAATCGCCAATACTGGTGCCGAGCGCTGAAATAAGCGCTTTAACCTCACGATTGGAAAGGATCTTGTCCAGACGCGCGCGCTCAGTATTCAGGATCTTTCCGCGCAGTGGCAGTATGGCCTGAAAATGGCGGTCGCGGCCCTGCTTGGCCGAGCCACCCGCACTATCACCTTCGACGATATAGAGCTCGGTGCGTTCAGGATCACGATCCGAACAGTCGGCAAGCTTTCCCGGCAGAGTCAGGCTTTCGAGCGCCGATTTGCGGATCACCAAGTCACGCGCCTGACGAGCGGCATCGCGCGCGCGGGCGGAAGTCAGGCATTTCTTTACGATTGCCCTGCTGGCAGCTGGATTCTCTTCCAAAAACTCATAAAAGGTTTCACCCACAACCTGGGTGACCATAGTTTGAACTTCCGGATTCATCAATTTGACCTTGGTCTGGCTTTCAAACTGCGGGTCGGGGTGTTTGATGCTGATTATGGCTGTCATACCCTCGCGGGTGTCATCGCCAGTAAAGTTGGGATCGCTTTCCTTTATCAATCCATTCTTCCGCGCATAGTCGTTCAATACGCGGGTTGATGCGGTGCGGAAACCGGTCAAGTGCGTACCACCATCAACCGTGTTGATGGTATTGGCAAAGCAATAAACCGATTCATTATAGGCATCGGTATATTGAAGTGAAACCTCTACGCCAATCGCGTCGATCGTTTTTTCAGCGTAATAAACATCATGCAGTACTTCGCGATTGCGATTCAAGTAGCGAACAAAGGATTTAATGCCTCCTTCAAAATAAAAGGTCAGCCGATGCGGGGGATCTTCGCGTTCATCGATCAGGTTGATCTCAACCTGGCGCGTTACAAAAGCCATTTCACGGAAACGCTGCGATAAGGTATCAAAACGATAATCCATTTCCCCTTTAAAAATATCGGGGTCGAAACGGAAGGTGGTTTTGTTGCCAGTTTGTTCACCTTTGTATTTGCCAATTTCCTTGACTGGTGCAACCGGACGGCCGCGTTCATAGCGCTGAAAGTAGATCTTCCCTTCCCTGCGGACTTCCACTTCGCACCATTCAGACAAGGCATTGACCGCGGAAACACCCACACCATGCAGGCCGCCTGAAACTTTGTAGCTTCCCCCGCCGAATTTGCCGCCGGCATGCAAAATGGTCATAACTACTTCAAGAGCTGATACCTGCTTTTCAGGGTGAATATCGACCGGAATACCACGTCCATTATCTTCAACGGTCACACTGCGGTTATTGTGAATTGTTATGCTAATACGATTGCACGCCCCAGCCAGCGCTTCGTCAATGGAATTATCGACAACTTCATAAACTAGGTGATGCAGAGCTTTCTGATCTGTGCCACCAACATACATACCCGGGCGTCGGCGAACGGCTTCCAGACCTTCAAGCACCTGAATATCTTTTGCACCATAATGGGATTGACTTACAGCAGATTCCATTATTATATTATCCTCCGCTTAACCAATTTTAAATGAATCTCTAGAATTCCGCCTTTTGAACGGCTGCCTGTTTTTCCCTAAGCACATCAGATAGCCACTTCAATCCCTCGCGGTAAAAAACAAAAGTGGAAGCGAGCAAACCACTGGAAATAAAACCATGGCCGAAAATCCCTATCAGCAGCATCCAGCTTCCTACGCCGGGGGTAGACCAGAGCGAATCAAGACCATTGCTCAACATGATCACCACGATCAGGAACATTCCTGAGCCTGCCATCATGGATCGCACAAGCTTAAATGAGGTCACGATTGATTGGCTGGCATTCATGTTGCCAATAAAAATACCATGCGGAGAAAACCACAAGGGCAGCCCGATCCAAACCAGAGCAAGCCCCATTACCACAAACGGAAGCATGCCAAGTCCAGGCAGGATATAAACCAGCGATGAGATCAGGCACATTACTGGAAAGCCGAGCAGGATCAAAATAGCAATAAGAATTAATGAAAGCAGCATGCTCTGCCCGATGGATCGGAAGAAACCGGAAAAGCTAAATGGTTCTGACATCTTCGAAGCTGCCCGGGCTACCAGAAAAAAGTAAAGGCTGCCCAAAATCACACCTGCGATCGATAGTCCAACAACCAGGTAAAAAGCTTGCTCAAAGGAAGCAACCTCAAAGATCCGCAGCGCTCCCAAAGGATTATGCTGCGCCCCTTGGCTGATCATCAGGCTGGGAACGCCGATCGGATAAGAGCGAATACCAAAAAGCAGATTAAATTCATCCAAAAGCGCAGCCCATAATTCATTGGAACTTTTAATGATCTCCGCCCCCTGCTCCCCATACGCTTCACCAGAGAGTTCAGCTGTGCGCAACATCACCGGCATCAGCAAATCCTTAACCCTAACGAGGGGTCCGAACCACAAAAAAAGATCGATCGCGATCGGGAAAAAGATCAGGTATATCCGGCTGGCGACTGCATTAAAACCTTCCACCAGCGACGGGATCAGCCTGGGAGGTTTCAGTTTAACTTGCGAATCGGTATTCAACATACAATCTTTAATTTTACCATAACCATTCTTTTTCAACCTTTTATAATGTACCCATGCGGTAAAATGAGCATGTGGAACAGCATTTACACCTTCCAAAATCCGGCCGACTTAGTACTATCGTTGCGGGCATATTACTCTGTTATTCCTTTCTGCCCTTTATCCAGATTCCTGCCCGTCTGATCTCATTCTCACTTTTCGGGATCCTGATTTCGCTTCAATTAAATTTTTATAATTTAATCTCGCTCATCACCGGTGTGATGGCAGCCGCGGGTATGGATTGGATTTTGAGTGATCATCCTCATCGCAAGGAAAAGACTCTCTTACCGCATCTGATTCTTCCGGCCCTTACCACTGCGGCAATCGGATTCCCGCTTGGATTATTAAAATCTGGAATGGAATGGTGGATCATTTTAGGATTGGGAACCCTGCTGATTGTGCTGGTTCTGCTTTCAGAATACATTTCTCTAGAACCAACCGATATCCGCTATCCTTTGGCGCTTATGGTTCTTTCCGGAACAAGCTACAGCCTTTTGCTTATCCTCTCAATCGCCCTGCGATCAGCCGGGATCAGACTTTATCTTCTCCTGCTCACCTTGCCTGCGATATATGCATTTTTCAGTTTGCGCATACTCAATTTTCGGCTGGGCGGCCCCTGGCGATTTAATTGGAGCGTCGTGATCACCCTGGTTGTCACGCAGATAATGATCGCGCTTTATTACTGGCCGCTTTCTCCAGTGCGTTTCGGTTTGATCCTGATTGGACCAGCTTACGCCATGATCGGAATCGCGGCCTCTCTTGAAGAAAATCCCGATCCGCGCAACGTCTATCTGGAGCCGTTATTGGTTTTAGCCATTCTGTGGATCTTGGCAATTTTTATAGGATAAAAGCGCACTTTTTAAGGACAAGATGGGGTAAACTAGTGAGCATGCCAAATCTCATCGCTTTACCAATCGCATATTTGCTCGGCTCGATCCCGTCGGGATTACTTGTCGTTCGCATCGCCACCGGCCAGGATGTGCGCACTATTGAGAGCGGCCGTACCGGTGGTACCAATGCCATGCGGGCGGCAGGTATTTTAGCAGGGCTGGCAACCGGACTGATGGATATCTTTAAAGGCGCTGCCGCTGTCAGGATCAGCCAGGCAATCTCGCAAGGCTCTGTCTGGATGAGTGTTGTCTGCGGCTTGATGGCTGTTATCGGCCATAATTATTCCGCCTTCCTGATTGAAAAAGGCAAGGATGGTAAAATCCGATTCAAGGGAGGAGCCGGAGGAGCAACCACGTTGGGTGCCGCCATCGGGCTATGGGCGCAAAGCTGGATATTCATTCTGCCCTTCGCAATGGTCTTTTATATTGTGGTTGGCTATGCCTCGTTAACTACCATCAGCATCGCAGCCGCGGCCATGGGTGTATTTCTGGTACGCGCGATCGAAGGAAACAATCCCTGGGGGTATGTGGTATTCGGCATGGCCGCAATGATCATCGTGATTTTCGCGTTAAGGCCAAATTTAAAGAGATTAAAAGAAGGCACTGAAAGGCGTGTTAACCTGATCGCCAGAATTTTTAAAAAAGGTAATTTTAAGAAAGTCTGATTTATTCTTTCGCGCGCATTTCACGGCGGTAAAGGGCAGTGAGGTTGCGCTGGTGAAGTTCATTTACCAATCCCCCCAGCAGGACTCTGCTCTTCCCGCATTCTTCAACGGTCGCTTCTTCAAGCACTGGCATGGGATCTTTCCGCCTTGCTGCAAGCTTGGCAACTTTTTGGATCGCCGCGAGGTAATTCAGGTTGCTTTTTACAGATTGGTCGATCTCTCCGCGCAAAATAACATCACCGTGTCCCTGAACGATGTTTTCCAGGCTCATCTTTCCGACCTTGCGAATCGTCTCAGCCTGTTCTTCTATATCGCCATCCAGTATCAGCGGCAGCGGAAGAAAAGCGTCACCGGAGAAAAGCACCCTATCCTCGCGAACCAGAACACCAATACCATCCGGGCTGTTGCCTGCGATCGGGAAAATGCGCAGATGGCGTTTGCCAACCTGCAGTGTCAGTGTGCCTGAATCAAAGGTCAATGAAGGAAGGATAATTTTTACCCTTTTAAATTCCGGATTGCTTTCCTGGATATTTTCCAAAGCAGCAAAATTATTTTCAAGCATCAAACTTCGGCAGCGGGAATGTGCAATTACCAAAGCCCCCGGGAAAAAACAATTGCCGAAAGTGTGATCAGCATGGTAGATGGTATTAATGACATAGCGTACCTGCACTCCCAGGTTTTCTTCAATATAAGAGCGCATTTCAAGCGTTTCCTCAGGTGTTGGCAGAGTATCAACCACCACCGCCCAATCGTGGCCAACAATGACACCTGCAGTAACCTGCGCATAAACCTCACTCTGGAACCAGTACACATTATCAGCGATTCGTTCTCTAATCATTAAATATCCCGGAAAAATTTTTTTATCGGTTAAAAATAGCATACTTGGAGAAAAAAGTCAAAGTTTTGCTTTATGGCTATCTATTTGGTTTTTGATTAATGGATAAAGAAAATTTATTTGAACCAAATTGTGCACATTCATTTTAAGAAAAATACAATTTTATTGGGTTATATGGTAAGATATTTCGAAATAATTTGTAAACCTTAATCATCAAGAGAGGCGGAGGGACCGGCCCGCTGAAGCCTCGGCAACCGCAGTGATTGTTGGTGCCAATTCCGGCAGCCTCGTAAAAACGGGGTCTGGAAGATGACGATTGAAGAATCTCAACCTCTCCTTCCAGAGAGGTTTTTCCTATATAAAGGATGAAAGTGGTCAGGCAAAAAATGGTTAATCATTACCTCTCAGCCCTAAAGGAAAAAATCCTGGTATTTGACGGCGCCATGGGCACCAACCTGGAAAGCCAAGGGCTGACTGCTGATAAATTCGGCGGCCAAGGCATGGCTGGCTGCAACGATAATCTCAATCTAACGTTTCCTTCAGCCGTTGAAAAAGTGCATGCTTCTTTTCTTGAAGCCGGTGTGGATGTGATCGAGACAAATACCTTTCGCGCCAATCGATATACGTTAAAAGAGTTCGGGCTGGATGAAAAGGTTTATGCCATCAACCTGGCTGCAGCACAGCTTGCCCGCCGGCTGGCAGACCGATTTTCTTCCAGCCAACAACCACGATTTGTGGCAGGCTCTATGGGACCAAGCGGAATACTGCCGAGCATGGATCAAGGTTCCGTAGCGTTCGATGACCTTAAAGAAGCCTTTCGTGAACAGGCAACCGCCCTGATAAGTGGGGGTGTAGACCTGCTGCTGCTTGAAACCCAGCAGGATATCCTTGAAGTAAAAGCCGCTGTTCATGGAATTCGACTTGCGTTTGGCGAATGCTCGAGGCAGGTGCCCATACAGGCACAGGTCACATTGGACGCGAACGGGCGCATGCTTTTGGGAACTGATATCAGTGCAACATTGACGATCCTGGAAGGAATCGGGATCGACATCATCGGGATCAATTGCTCCACCGGTCCTGAAGCCATGCGGGGTGCTTTGAGGATTTTAAGCCAAACCTCGCTGCTGCCGATCTCCTGCCTGCCCAACGCGGGCATCCCTGAAAATATTCATGGCAAAGCTGTTTACCCCTTATCACCCGCTGATTTTGCTGAAACCATGGCTGGATTTGCTGCGGAATATGGATTGAGTGTGGTTGGTGGGTGCTGCGGTACTACCCCCGAACACCTGCGGCTGCTGGCAGCTGCGCTCAAGAACCAGAAAGTTACCTTGCGGAATCCCGCGAAGTGCGCAAAATTGGCGTCCGCTTTTCAAATGGTTGAAATGCAGCAGCAGCCCGCACCTTTTCTGATTGGAGAGCGATTAAACACCCAGGGCAGCCGACAATTTAAAGAGCAGATGCTGAAAAAGGATTACAGTGCGGCAGCAAGGGCTGCCCGCGCACAAATGGCAAGCAGCGCACACGCGCTGGACATCTGTACAGCACTGACCGAAGATAACGCAGAAGCAGAACGCATGGTGGCTTTGGTCAGGCAATTAAGTGCACAGGTTGACGCCCCCCTGGTCATTGACAGCACTGACCCCGAAGTCATGGAAATCGCACTTAAATCAGCACCGGGGCGCTGCTTGCTCAATTCCATCAACCTGGAAAACGGCGAGAGCAAAGCCTGTAAAGTTTTGGCTCTGGCACGCGATTTCAACGCTGCGGTAATCGCGCTGACTATCGATGAGCATGGCATGGCAAGGTCGGCTGACGACAAACTGGCTGTCGCCCGGAGAATTTGGTCACTGGCGGTGGAGAAATTTGGTTTGAAAGCACAGGACCTGGTCATCGATCCGCTGACTTTTACCCTGGCCAGCGGCAGCCCCGATACTGCAGACGCCGCCTTACAGACTCTGGATGGCATTCGCCTGATCAAGGAATCCCTGACCGGAGTGCTTACCCTGCTGGGCGTGAGCAATATTTCTTATGGTTTGAATCCCCCTGCGCGGAAAGTGTTGAACAGTGTGTTTTTATATCACGCTGTTCAGGCGGGCCTGGATATGGCTATCCTTAACCCGGCGCAAATGCAGCCATACGCACAAATTTCACCGAACGAAAGAGAACTGGCAGAAGCACTGATCTTTAACCGCAGTTCTCAAGCCTTGAACGATCTTGCCGCTTTTTATCAGGCATCAAATGGCAGTCCGATTAAAGAAGCAAAACCCTCCTTTCCGGATCTGCCGCTAGAAGAACGCATCCGCCTGAAGATTCTGCAGCGCGAGCCAGCCGGGATCGAAAGTGAAATTGATGAATATGTTCATTCTGGCAAAGATCCAAATAACATGGCGCTTAAATTACTGAACCAGATGCTTCTTCCGGCAATGAAGATCGTCGGTGACCAATTCGCTCGTGGAGAATTGATCCTGCCATTCGTATTGCAGAGCGCCGAGGTCATGCGCCGTGCGACCGATCACCTTGAAACCTACTTGGTAAAAAATTGCACTGCCAAAAAAGGCAAACTGGTTTTAGCCACCGTTTACGGTGATGTTCATGATATCGGAAAGAATCTGGTCAGGACGATCCTGGCAAATAACGGCTTTGAGGTCATCGACCTGGGCAAACAAGTCACAGTTGAAACAATCGTCACCCAGGCGATCAGGGAGAATGCGGACGCGATCGGTTTGAGCGCACTGCTGGTAAGCACCAGCCAGCAGATGCCCCTGGTGATCGAAGAACTTAATCGCCGCAGGATGACCCTACCTGTGCTGATCGGCGGCGCGGCAATCAATCAGGATTTCGCAAATCGGATACGGATTCTGTCCGATGGCAGCATTTATCCTGGCGGTGTGTATTATTGTAAGGATGCTTTTGATGCCCTGAAAAAGCTTGAAAATCCGCAAAAAGCTTTTGATATTGCTGAAAACATGCCTCAAATCGATAAAGAAGTATCCCACACCACGCTACTGCCAATAATTCCCACTCAAAAATCTGCAGCCGCGATCCCGGAAGCGCCATTCCTGAGAAGCAAAGCAATTGATGAGATCCCGCTAAATGAACTGTTCAAGCTGGTTAACCGCAGCGCCCTTTTCCGCATATCGTGGGGGGCGGCAAACGCGAAAGGTGAGAAATGGGAAAAATATGAGCGTGATTTTTCCAAACGCCTGGAGACCATGCGCGCAGCACTATATGAAAATGCCTGGCTGAAGGCGTCTGCTTTATATGGCTACTTCCCCTGTCAATCTGATGGGGATGATCTGGTCATTTTTAACCACACCGGGCAGGAAAAAGAAGAGGTTGTCCGATTCTGCCTGCCCCGCCAACCAGCAGGACAGCATCTTTGTCTGAGCGATTATTTCGTAGCGCTAGGTTCAAACAGAATGGATATTGCTGCCTTTCAAATTGTCACGCTTGGTAAGGAATCCACAGAATTTGTACGCCAATTGCAGAACACAGGGGATATCACTGAAGCGTTTTTTCATCACGGTCTGGCAGTTCAACTTGCTGAAGCTGCAGCACAATGGATGCAAATACGCATCCGCAAGGAATTGGGACTCGGCGCACGCCAGGGAAAGCGCTACAGCTGGGGATATCCGGCAATTCCGGATCTTTCACAGCACAAGACGCTCTTCCGGCTGCTTCCGGCAGAAAAGCAGTTGGGCATTCAACTGACTTCCGCCTTTCAATTCATTCCGGAATACACCACTGCAGCGCTGATCGTCCACAATCCAGATGCAGTTTATTTTCAAATGGAATAATAGCAAGGAGAAACATATGGCTGACAACAAATTCTTGGATCTAATTTCTAGAAGCAAACCCGCCCTGGCAGATGGAGCGATGGGGACACTGCTGCATGAACAAGGCATCAGTTATGAAAGCTGCTTTGATGAACTTAACGTTTCCAGACCAGGAATTGTGGCGGGTATCCACAAGGCATATATTGACGCGGGATCGCAGATCATCCTGACCAACACCTTTGGAGCCAATCGTTTTAAACTTGACCGCCATGGACTTAAAAACAGTATTGGTGAGATTAATTCCGGTGGCGTTGACCTGGCGCGGCGGGTTGTGGCTGCCAGCTTTAAAGAGGTACTCATCGGCGGTGATGTCGGCCCTCTGGGAATACGCCTTGCGCCCTTCGGGCGCGTTCAGCCGGAAGAAGCCTGTAAAGCTTTTAAGGAGCAGATCACTTTCCTGTTTGACGCACAGATTGACCTGCTGGTGATTGAGACAGTCAGCGACCTGTATGAGATCCGTGAAGCGATCCGTGCGGCGAGGGAACTTTCAAGTGAGATCCCTGTTGTTGCGTCCATGACCTTCACCCGCGATGACCGCACCCTGCTGGGTGACAGCCCTGTCAAGGTAGCGCGCTCGTTGCAGGATTTTGGCGCAGATGTGATCGGCATCAACTGTTCGGGCGGTCCCAACCAATTGATCCGCATCCTGAAAGAAATGCGCGCCGCACTGCCAGAGGGAAAGTTTTGGATCAAACCCAACGCAGGCTGGCCGGAACAACTTGGCGGGCGCATTTTCTATCCGGCTTCAGCTGATTATTTTGGCGATTACGCCCTTTCGTTTTGGAAAGCCGGCGCAAGCGTGATGGGCGGCTGCTGCGGAACAACTCCGGCACATATCACAGCCATGCGTTTGGCACTGGAGCGCACGCCATCCATAGAATCAAACGGGCTTGAGCATGAATCCGAAGCCGTTGATGTGGAATCTTCCGAAAACATCCAACCAACACGCCTCGCAAAAAAGCTGGCAAAAGGCAAATTTGTATTCGCGGTAGAAATGGACCCTCCCCGTGGGCTTTCGACTCACAAATTACTGGCCGGCGCCAGCCTGCTGGCAGAAGCCGGCGCGGATGTGATCAATGTGGCCGACAGTCCCATGGCACGCATGCGCATGAGCCCCTGGGCAGTCTGCAACCTCATTCAGCGTAAGGTAAAGGTTGAAACCGTACTGCACTTCCCCACCCGCGGGCGTAATTTACTGCGCGTACAGGGCGATCTTTTAGCTTCTCACGCGTTGGATGTGCGTAATGTGTTCGTGGTGATGGGCGACCCGACCGCCATTGGCGATTATCCTGATGCTATGGATAATTACGACCTGGCGCCATCCGGCTTAGTGAAATTGATCAAACAAGGCTTTAACACCGGCATAGATCATTCCGGTTCAGACATCGGACAGCCTACCAGCTTTTTCGTCGGCACTGCGCTCAACCTGACCACGCCTGACATGCGCAGAGAACTGGGGTTGATACACCGTAAAATCGAGGGCGGCGCTGATTTTGTACTGACCCAGCCAATCTATTCCACGCAGCCGCTGGAAGAATTCTTACAGCGCTATGAAAAAGAATATGGATGCTTCCCGATACCCATCCTGACAGGTGTTTTACCGCTGGCATCAGCCCGCCATGCTGCTTTTCTGCAGCAGGAGGTGCCTGGCATCACTATTCCGGAAGATATCCAGACACAGATGCAGATGGCGGACGAAAAAGGCGCGAAAAAAGGTGTTGAGCTGGCAATTAAGCTGATCAATAATTTGAAATCCGTCTCGCAGGGTGTTTATCTGATGCCGGCTTTCAATCGTTTTGATTATGCGGCTGAGATCATTGAGGCTAGTTCCTAATTTTTAAATCCGGATAGATACAGTTTTAAAATATTTGTAAAATAACATTTTTCATTGATTCAAGAACAAATTTGACGATCCAATTTTTTCAAATATTTTATGTCACTTCATGGCAGATGGGCGCCAATTCATATACATATTGTGAATCCTCCATTAATCCCCCTTGAAAAGTACGTTCATTTTTTATACTATTATAGTACTATTGTTCTATATTGAACATGCTGATATCAGCCAGATTGGAGACTTGAGCCCGCTGGCATGTTCTGAAAATGATCATCAAATCCATTCCCCGAAAGCCGTTATCAAAACGCCAAAAAGAATGCCTGAGCCTGACCGCGGAGGGCAACACCGCGCGATCTATTGCCATCAAATTAGGAATTTCGATCCGCATGGTGCGTTTTCACTTGTGTGCCGCGCGGCTTAAATTGAACGCGGTTTCCACAATCCAGGCTGTGCACATCGCAGCAAAAGATCACCTGATTGAATAAAGCAGTCCATTATTGATTCGGAGCAGCAGTAACTTGCGATATAGCGGCTGCGGCTGTTTGCGTCGGTTGGAGCGTAGGTGTGGGCGTCTGCATACCCTGCAATGAGAAGCGCAGATCCACCACCTCACCCACTGACCCCAGGTTTCCAAGATAATCCTGATTGAAATAGATCTCAAGCGCCGCGCCATTGCCGGTAAGCAGTGTGATCAGTTCGTCGCCCGAATACGTGTAAACATTGTTCGGGATCACCCGCCCGTCAAAAGCAGTGACACCATCGACGGCTACGCGCATAAAGGCACGGTCGTGGGCAATGATATACAATTGCAGAGGGGCAGCATTGGCTGTAGCTACCGGCGTGGGCGTACTTTGCGAAATCACCACACCCGGAATGGCAGTGGTTTCTGTTGGTGTTAAAGCAGCCTCTACCGTCTCGGTCAGATTGGGTAATGGTGATTCGGAGGGTGTTAACTGCAGCATCTGCGAAATGGAGGGCGCTTCAGTTGGCTCTTCTCCATTGGAAACCAGCAGTTGGGATGCGCCCCACAAAATAAAACCGAACAGCGCAACAATAAGCACGCCGCCAATAATCAGGTCAGGGTTCAAAACTCGGCGCACTCCATCAGGCAATTTGACCTTGACGCTTACCGCCGGTTCAGGCGCCTTGCGGGCGGGCATACGTTCTTCCCGCTGAAGCAGTAATGCGCGGGCATAGCGGTCCATAATCGCAGAATCGTCCAATGCCAGAAACTTGGCATAATTATTGAGCATGCCGCGACCCTGCACCGTGGAAGGCAAGTCATTAAAGCGCCCGTCTTCTATTGCGACCAGAACCATACGCTTGAGGTTGGTAAAATGCTCAATATCCGCCAGACTGAGATCCATCAGTTGGCGGTGTTCACGTAGAGCCTTTCCAATTTCCTTAAATATTTCCTGGGAGGTTTCCCGAGGTTCAGTTGGTTCTGCCTTCCGAGGTTTTGGAAACAAAGCCGTTAGGTTTACCTTTGCAGCGATTTCACGGACTTTTTCAGGAACTGGTATGCGTCTGAAAAATGATTTTGCTTTGTGGATCACCTGATCCAGAATCCACTGTTTAGTTACTTTTTCTGGTTCCTTCTGATTTTCGGTATCAGGCGCTTCCTGCGCTTCAGTTGATTCTGCATTGTTATCATCAGATTCATTTATTTGCCGGGAATCAACCTGGGTAGCAGGCGGCTGATCACTTTTCTGTAAAACTGGCTCTGGAGTTGCTGCGGGGGATAACTGCGGATTCCAGAGGGCGATCAGTTCATTTCCATCCAAATGCAGGAAGGAGGCATAAAGACGCAAAAAACCGCGCGCCTGAACTCCAGATTGAAATACTTCAGGATGGTCATCCTCAAGCTCCTGCAAATGGATAAAGCGGATCGAGGTTGCGGCAGCTGCTTCAGCCAGGCTGAGATTCAGCGCCTCACGCGCCGCACGCAGGCGCTCGCCAACCGTTCGTTGATCAGATTGATTCATTGACACAGATTATAAAGTCAAATAAAAACAGCCGGCCGGGAAGACTCCACAGGCCGGCTGCTCTTAAGGTAAAACAATTATTCTTCTTCGGTTTCCGCAGACGCCGCGCCTTCTTCAGAAACAGGAGTTCCTTCGTTATCAGTAAAAGATTGCGCAGAATTCGCTGTAGCTGCCGCAGCTGCTTCAGTTTCTTCCATACGTTCAGAGATCGCTTCAGCCTTGCGGGCGCGCTTACGCTTGCCTTCGGTAACCGCTTCTTTTTGTTCCGCGTCACTTTCGACAAGGACTTTAACTTCAGGCACCAGGTCGAATGTCAGACGCACCTTGACTTTATGCTCGCCTGCTTCGCGTAGCGGCTGTGATTCCACCCAGTGGCGGTCTACTTTTGAATTGATCTTTTCAGTAATCGCATCCGCAATCATCTGCTGGGTAATGGAGCCAAACAACTTGCCGGATTCGCCTACCTTGGCTTTGAAGAGCAGTTCTAGACCGGCAATTTGGGCTGCCAGACCAGCCATTTCTTCATTGACCAGATCGCGCTGCTTTTGTGCAGCTGCCTTGATGCGGTCCACATGGGTTGTTGCGCCAGCTGTAGCGGGAACAGCCATTTTCTGCGGGATGAGGAAATTGCGGGCGTAGCCGTTGGCTACCTTTTTGACGTCCCCGGCACGGCCAAGATTATAGACATCTTTTAACAAGAGAACTTTCATGGGTCAAGCCCTTTCTTTGATTTGATATTAGCGCGAAGGGTACAACGCGCCGAGCAGGTATTTTATCACAGTTGGCATATCATTTTTGACCACAGATCAACTTAGATTAGGAATGTAAACGGTTTGCTTCAATAGGCTCAGAGAGTGGTTTTTCCAAAAAGCTTCGCTTTTTTGAAATAATTCGAGTTTGATATACAATCATGTTAATCAGAAATTCAGGTGAAAAGCATGTTCAAAAAGATGAAATCCCTGTTCACATCCAAGCGTCCTTTGGAAGATGTCAGCGGAGTCTATCTGGGCAATAACCGCTATCTGCGGGTTGTGCAGCAACCAGGCGGCAGACCAGAGTATGTTTCGGGGGTTTCGGGTGTGGCAACCAGTTTCCAGATGGCATCACGCTACGGCACCATAGGTTTGATTGCGCATAATTATCTGGGCGGGAGATATTTTCTGGATGTTAAAGAAGGCGATGACATCCATGTGCTGGACGGCCACGGCCGTTCGCGCCTGTATATGGTGACCAGCATCCGTCAATTTCAGGCTCTCGATCCGCGTAGCCCGCGCAGCAGATTCATTGACCTGGAAACGCACCAGACCCAGACTGCGAGTGAAGTATTTAAGCAAATTTACACAGGCGAACATCATTTGGTACTGCAAACCTGCATCGAAAAAGGCCGCATCAAGGAATGGGGGCGGCAGTTCGTCATTGCCAAGCCAGTCTATGAATAGAGCATTAATTCCTGATTCTTTCGTAATCATCAACTGAAAAGAGATTCTACAATGAAAGATTACCTGCACAAGCGCGCCATCCGGGCCTGGACGATGTACGACTGGGCTAATTCAGCCTTCGCGACCACAATCATGGGTGCCATCCTGCCAAATTATTTTGGCATGTATATCGCCACAGAAGGCTCGCTGACCTTATGGGGCTATACCGTAGCCATCGGCAGTCTGATCGCTGCGGTGATCAGCCCGGTGCTTGGATCGATCGCAGATTTTCGCGGATCGAAAAAAGTTTTTCTGGGAATTTTTGCTACACTCGGGATTAGCGCAACCGCGCTTTTGTTTATCGTCGACCAACCTGGTGAGTGGCTGCTGGCTTCCATTCTCTATATCCTTGGAACCATCGGCTTTGCAGGCTCCCTGGTGTTCTATGACGCCCTTCTGCCGCATGTCGCCGATGAGGATGAGATCGACCAGGTTTCTTCTCGCGGATATGCCATGGGATATATCGGCGGAGGATTGCTGCTGCTGATCAATGTGTTGATGATCTTCATTGGTCCGCGATTTGTGCCTCATTTGGAAAACACTGAAGCTGTCAAGCTGATGATGCGCCTCAGCCTTGCCAGTGTAGCAGTTTGGTGGGCGTTATTCTCGATCCCGATCTTCCGTCATGTCAATGAGCCTGCACGCAAGATCGAACAGGGCGAGGAAAAACTGAATGTCATCAGTGTAGGTTTTCAGCGGTTCTTTAAAGCATTGAAAGGTATCCGCAAATTCCGCGATCTTTTCCTGTTCCTGCTGGCTTTTTTTGTTTATTCCAACGGCATCGGTACCATCATCACTATGGCTGTGGCCTTTGGCACTGATCTGGGATTTGGTTCAATGGTGCTGATCGGCACACTGCTTCTAGTTCAGTTCGTAGCAGCTCCTTTTGCTATTCTGTTTGGAAAAATTTCGAAAAAACTGGGGATCAAGCGGTCCATCACGATCAGCCTGCTGGTTTACACTTTCATCGCCATTATCGGTTACTTTATGACCAAAGAATGGCATTTCATCCTGCTTGGATTTTTTGTGGCAACCGTTCAGGGCGGCAGCCAGGCACTCAGCCGTTCTTTGGTCGGTCAGCTGATGCCCAAGAGCAAGTCCGCGGAATTCTACGGTTTTTACAGCGTCTCGGAGAAATTCAATACGGTCATCGGCCCGATTCTGTTCAGTGTCATCAATCAGGTGACCGGCAACAGCCGGCTGGCGATCATTTCACTGGTCTTTTTCTTCCTGGCAGGCATCGCTCTGCTTGCCAAAGTTGATATTGAGCGCGGCATTCAGACTGCCCTTTCGGACGATGCCAAAATGATCTCGGTTGTTTAGAAGCAGGCTCGCATTCTATCACTTGGTTTTCCTGGTGGTTTTTTTTATTATCTTGTCAATTTCTTGTCCAATTCTTTGTTTGTAGTTGCTTATGCAACATTTCCTTACTATTTTCCAGATTTCGAAAGTAAACGGTCAGATTTTAAAGTTGATAACACCATTGGGAAAGTTCGGTTGATTCTGAAATGCATTTGGTTGAAAAGTATTTTTGTAACTGCAAATTTCATCTCCAAATTTTTTCTTTTGGCAAAAATCTCTTATTGCATAATAATGATTGATTTTGTAAAATAAATATTATTGAATCAAACATAATCATTAAAAGACAAGGAGAAAAGAATGAAGATACACCGTTTTGCAATATTTTCATTTCTCGGAATACTATTCACATTAACCCTCGCGTGCGGATTTAACGTCAGCACCGCCAAAGTCACCGAAGCCTACACCGCCCGGGTGGTAAACGGCAGCCCGCAGGCTACTACAGCCTTCTCACAAAATGATGTTTTCAATTTACTGGTAACCCTGAGCAATGCACCGGATGACACGGTCACGAAAGCGGTCTGGTACGCAGCAGACGCGGAGGGATTGCAGAAAGATTACAAGATCGATGAGGCTGAATTCACCAGCGGAGATCAGCAGGTTACATTCGATCTCAGCAACGACCAGCCCTGGCCGGTTGGCAAATACAAGGTTGAACTATTTTTAAACGACAAGCTCAACCAGACTCTGGAATTCAGTGTTGAAGCCAGCCCCGCTGTGGAAGCTAATGGTGCCGGCGCCTTTGATGCGTATATGGTCTCGGATGCTGGCGGCAATACGGTTGCCACAGATACGTACATGCCTGATGAGACTTTCTATTTGGTGGTTGATCTGTCTCATATGCCTGCCAATGCGCTATCGAAAGCAATCTGGTACGCAGTTAATGCAACTGGTATCACACCTAACAGCCAGATCGAAGTGTCTGAATATACCGGCAATGGAGAAATCACCTTTAATCTCAGCAATAACAACCCCTGGCCTGCAGGAACCTATGCGGTCGAGATCTACGTCAATAATGTCTTCGAACGAACAGTCCAGTTTAATGTTGCTGATGGTGCTGCACCTGCAAGCGGAACGACCAGCAGTTCAGGCAATGTGGAGATCACAAGCGCCTATACCGCACGTGATATAAACGGCAAATTGGAACCTGTTGAAGTGTATGCCAGCGATGAAGTATTCCATTGCTATCTCGAATTAAGCCAGGTATCACCCGATACCAAGTT
>CAZBNE010000001.1:0-95686 GCA_964493155.1 uncultured Pelolinea sp. | reverse complement strand
CACGCGCATGCTGCATTTTGGCAAGATCCCGGCGGAGTTCCAGGAGCAGTACCGCCAGACAGCCGAGATCGAGAACGCGATGGCGGCTGCCAGCAAACCCGGCGTCGATGAGATCGTTCCCTATAACATCGCAGTCAAAATGTATGAGGATTTCGGCTACCATGAGATGTGGAAGGTGCATCATCAGGGAGGACCGCAGAGCTACACCAACGGCTTTTACCTGATCACGCCGGATATCCATAATGTCATTAAGCTGCACCAGTGCTACGGGTATAACCCGTCGATCACGGGCACAAAGACGGAAGATGGTTTTGTGGTGACCGAAGAGGGGCCGTTGTTCATCACCTACCCGGTGACCTTTCCGGCGTTAAGGTCTTCAAGGGACGGGATCGAATTTATCAGACCAGGGATTCTGGAATTATAAAGAGCGGGCGCCTGGTAATAATCCCCACCCATGCCTCCCCCTTTCAGGGGGAGGAGATAACGATTTGAAAATCCGATGGCTGAGCTTGTCGAAGCCGTTTGGGCAGCAACAGGCAGATCCTTCCCTCCGCTGCGCTTCGGTCAGGATGACAAACAAGCCAGGCATCCACTTGTAACGGGCTGGGGGCATGAGTTTTGGGTGTGAGGCGATAAAGTGTGAACACTTTAATAAAAAGAACTGGCCCCCACCCATACCTCCCCCTGAAAGGGGGAGGAGATAACGATTTGAAAATCCGATGGCTGAGCTTGTCAAAACCGGAGGGGCAGCAACAGGCAGATCCTTCCCTTCGCTGCGCTTCGGTCAGGATGACAAACAAGCCAGGCATCCACTTGTAACAGGCCGGGAGCATGAGTTTTGGGTGCGTGGTGATAAAGTGTGAACACTTGAATAAAAAGAACTGGCCCCCACCCATACCTCCCCCTTTCAGGGGGAGGAGATAACGATTTGAAAATCCGATGGCTGAGCTTGTCGAAGCCGGCGAGGCAGCAACAGGCAGATCCTTCCCTCCGCTGCGCTTCGGTCAGGATGACAAACCAACCAGGCACCCACATGTAACGGGTTGGGGCATGAGTTTTGGGTGCGTGGTGATAAAGTGTGAACACTTGAAAAAAAGAACTGACCCCCACCCATGCCTCCCCCTGAAAGGGGGAGGAGTTAATTGTTCAACCTGCAAGCGAGGTTATAATCCTTGAGTTCTATTATCTGAAAAATCTCCCGAGGAGGCATATATTGACTCAACCAATCGCGATCGTCACCGACAGCACCTGTGATATCCCGGCGCACTGGCTTAAGCAGTACCAGATCACTGTTGTGCCGATGACGCTGATCTTCGGGCAAGAACAGTACCTGGACGGCGTCCAGATCACTGCGGAAGAGTTTTACGCGCGCCTGGTGAGCAGCCCGGTGCACCCGACAACCTCCCAGCCGACGCCGGAGGTCTTTCTGGATGTTTTCAAAAAAGCCGCTGCCGAAGGCGCGCAAGAGATCGTTGCCATGCACATCTCCAGCGCGATGAGCGGGACGCATGCCTCAGCCCTGCAGGCGGCGCAGCAGATGAGCATACCCGTGCATGTGCACGACGGCCTCAACAATTCGATGGGCCTGGGATGGCAGGTGCTGGCCGCAGCCCGCGTGCGCGAAAGCGGCGGGAACGCCGATGCCATGCTGGCAGCCGCGCTGAAGGTGCGCAAGAGCATGGTGTACTACATCTCACTGGATACCATCGACTACCTGGCTAAGGGCGGGCGCATCGGTGCTGCGGTTTCGCTGGCCAATTCCGTGCTGAAGATCAAGCCACTGGTCTATGTTCGCCCGGACACGGGCACGGTGGCGGCGGGGATCCCGGCCCGCTCGCGTACAGCTGCGCTGAAAGGGATGTACCGGGAATTTTTCAGGCATATCGACACAAAAAAACGCATGCACATCACTGTTCTACATAACGCCGCTGAAGAAGAGGCGCGGACGATCGAAGCAAAAGTTAAGCAGGAATATGCTCCAGAAGAGCTTTTTGTCACAATCGTCAACCCCACACTAGGCGCCCACACCGGGCCGCGCGCGGTGGCGCTGTGCGGTTATGCTGATTAAATCAACTATCAAAGGAAATGAAGAAAATGGAAAAATCCAAAAAACACTACAATTCCCAGCCTGAAATGGCTTTGAATCCCAAAAAAGACTATTCTGCGGTGTTCAAAATGGCCAAAGGCGGACAGTTTACGATAAAACTTTACGCTGATAAAGCGCCGATCACCACCAACAGCTTTGTCTTCCTGGCGCGCGAAGGCTTTTATGACGGCGTCACCTTTCACCGCGTGCTGGAAGGCTTTATGGCGCAGGGCGGCGACCCCACCGGAACCGGCGCGGGCGGGCCAGGATACCAGTTCGTGAATGAGGATTCTGACCTGACTTTTGACAAAGCGGGCGTGGTGGCCATGGCCAACGCCGGACGCGACACCAACGGCAGCCAGTTCTTCATCACCTTTACGCCCACCAGCCACCTGAACGGCGGGTATACGATCTTCGGACAGGTAAGCGAAGGGATGGATGTGGTCAATGGCATCACCCGGCGCGACCCGCAGAAGCGCCCAAATTTCAGCGGTGATGTGATCGAATCTGTCACGATCCTCGAAAAATAAAATTCAACCGGAAAAAGCAACAAGCCGCGCAGAATGACAGAAAATCCGATTGCGATCAAAGAAGTCGTTAACCTCAGAGGCCTGAAAGACTTTATCAACTTCCCGTTCCGGTTATACGCCGGGAATCCTTACTGGGTGCCAACTCTGCGTTTGGATGACCTGAATACCTTCCGGCGGGACAAGAATCCCGCCTTTGAATTCTGTGAAGCCAAATACTGGCTGGCATATAAAGACGGAAGGATTGCCGGGCGTGTGGCGGGCATCATCAACCACCGGCATATTGAAAAATGCGGCCAGCCTCACATGCGCTTTGGCTGGATCGATTTTATTGACGACCCGGAAGTATGCAAAGCACTGTTAAAAACAGTTGAGGACTGGGCGCGCGGCCAGGGCCTTGAAGCGGTACACGGCCCGCTGGGATTCACCAATATGGACCGTCAAGGTATGCTGGTGGAAGGCTTTGAAGAACCAGGGACACTGGCGACCTTTTACAATTATCCTTATTACGCCGAACACATGCAAGCGGCTGGCTATGCCAAAGATATCGACTGGGTGGAATACGAGCTGCGCATCCCGCGGCAGCCGGATGAAAAGATCGCCCGACTGGCGGAAACCCTGCTGCGGCGCTACGACCTAAGGCTGCTGGAATTTAAACACAAGAAAGACATGCTGCTTTACGCGGGAAAGGTCTTTGAGCTGTTACAGGAAGCCTACCAGCATCTTTACGGATTCACGCCGCTTTCCCGCCGGCAGGTGGACGCGTACATCAAACAGTACTTCGGATTCGTATCGCCCGATTTTGCACCCATGGTTGTGGACGCCCAGGAGCGCATGGTGGCCTTCGGCATCACGCTGCCATCGCTGTCATCCGCGCTGCAAAAATCAAAAGGGCGGCTTTTCCCGTTCGGCTTTATCCACCTGCTGAAAGCGCTGAAGAAGAACGACAAAGGCGACCTGTATCTGGTAGCGGTCAGCCATGATTATCAGGGGCGGGGTTTGAATGCCATCCTGATCAAGCGTATGATCGAAGTGTTCAACAAGTACGGGATCAAGTCTGTAGAATCAAATCCCGAACTGGAAAATAATTACCGCGTACAGGCACAATGGAAGAACTTCGAGCACCGCCAGCACAAGCGCCGCAGGGTCTTTATCAAGCACCTTGATAAAGACATTCAGACTTAACGGTGTTTTGATACGGAAGAACAGATATTAAGCTCCACGAAAGCCTGGCCTGGTTCAAACGCCAGTGCCGCCCGCGGCAAAACAACATTCATAAGCGTGACGCTTTCTTATATAACTTTAATTGACAAGTGCGTGTTCGATTTGTACACTTTAACTATCAGCTAATTCAGGAGGCATCAGCATGGAATATCGTCATTTGGGGCGTGCAGGGATACGCGTCAGCGCCCTGTCGCTGGGCTCGTGGGTCACTTTTTATTTTCAGTCGGGCATTGACCAGGCAGTTGAACTGATGTCAGCCGCTTACGACGCAGGCGTTAACTTTTTTGACAACGCCGAGGAATACGCGAACGGAAAATCTGAGGAGGTGATGGGCGCGGCGCTGAAAAAGCTCGGCTGGCGGCGGTCATCCTACCTGGTTTCCACCAAATTGTTCTGGGGGCGCTTTGACAACATCAATGAGAAAGATACCCTCAACCGCAAGTACTTAAATGAAGCCATCAATGGCTCGCTGCAGCGTTTGGGTCTTGACCATGTAGACTTGCTGTTCTGCCACCGGGCAGACCCGAACACACCTATTGAAGAGACCGTTTATGCCATGCATCAGATCGTAGAAGCCGGCAAGGCGTTTTACTGGGGCACCTCGGAATGGGATGCCGCCGAGATCGTGGCAGCGATTGAGATCGCGGAACGGCACCACCTGCACAAACCCGTCATGGAGCAGCCGCGCTACAACCTGCTGATGCGCAGGCGTTTCGAACAGGAGTATAAACGCCTGTTCAGGGACTACGGCTACGGCAGCACCATCTGGAGCCCGCTGCAGCGCGGTGTTCTGACCGGCAAATACAATAACGGCATCCCGGCGGGATCACGCGGCGCGCTGCCGGAGTTTCAGTGGCTGCGCGACAGCCTGACAGACCAGCGCAATATAGAAAAGGTAAAACGCCTGCAAAGCGTGGCGGATGACCTGGGCGTCAGCATGGCAAAACTTTCCATCGCCTGGTGCCTGAAGAATCCTTATGTCAGCACGGTCATCACCGGAGCCAGCCGCGTGGAGCAGGTGCATGAGAACATGAAAGCGCTGGAAGTGGTCGCGCTGCTAACACCAGAGGTTATGGACAGGATCGACCAGATCTTTGATTAGACCATTTAGAACCAATACTTTGGAGGAATGAAAATGGAATATCGTCATTTGGGAAAGACAGGTATCCGCGTCAGCGCCCTATCGCTGGGCTCGTGGGTGACCTTTCACCAGCAGGTGGATGTGGACAAGGCAGTTGAGATGATGGCGACCGCGTATGACGCGGGTGTGAATTTCTTTGATAACGCGCAGGCTTATGCGAAAGGCAAGTCGGAAGAAGTGATGGGCGCGGCACTGAAAAAGCTCGGCTGGCGGCGATCATCCTACCTGGTTTCGACCAAGTTCTACTGGGGCATGCTGGAAAGCGGGGTGGAAGGCATCAATGAAAAGAACACGCTCAACCGCAAGTTCCTGCTGGAAGGCATCGACGGCTCGCTGAAGCGTTTTGGGCTGGACCACGTGGACCTGGTGTACTGCCACCGGCCGGACCCTGAAACCCCGATCGAGGAGACCGTGTGGGCGATGCACAACATCATCACCGCCGGCAAGGCGTTTTACTGGGGCACCTCGGAATGGTCCGCGAGTGAGATCATTGCGGCGATCGAGATCGCTGAACGCCACCATCTGCACAAGCCGGTGACGGAACAGCCGGAATACAACCTGTTCCACCGCAGGCGCTTTGAAGTGGAATATGCACGCCTGTTCAGGGATTACGGCTACGGAAGCACCACCTGGAGCCCGCTGGCTTCCGGCCTGCTGACTGGCAAGTATGTCAACGGCATCCCGGAAGGATCGCGCGCCTCATTGAAGAAACATGAAGAATTGGCCGAAAAAGCCAAAAGCCCGGATTTGGCGGGCAAGGTAAAAAAACTGGGCAAGGTGGCGGAAGAGCTGGACGTCAGCCTGTCGCAGATGTCCATCGCCTGGCTGCTGAAGAACTGCAACGTCAGCTCGGTCATCCTGGGCGCGAGCCGTGTGGAGCAGCTGCGCGAGAATCTGAAAGCGATGGAGAGCGTGGAAAAGATCACGCCCGAGGTGATAGAACAAATTGAGACGGCTTTAGTCTAATTTGACAAGCAATCAACAAATTTAAGGCGACCGAAGCGTAATTGTTGGTATCACACGCTTCGGTTTTATTTTAATATTCATCATAACAACAATTTATTAATAGAAATGACTCTTATGACATTTCAAGATGTCTGGTATAATCGCGTGCTTAAGACCGACCGTTTGACGCTTGTCTCCATCCCGGCAAGTTCCGTTCTGTCCCGTGATATGCGCACAAGAAGTATCTATGTGCGCATAGATTCAGCGGCGATCCACGATTGCCATTTTTTACATTTTAAAAATTTAAAAGGAGAGTATTATGGATTCATCGACGAAAGTTTCACCAAACGAAGCGCCTAAAAAACGCGATATCTTTACCAGTAAAATTGGAGTGATCTTCGCCACACTCGGCTCGGCTGTCGGGCTGGGCAATATCTGGAAATTCCCCTCACTCACCGGCTTGAATGGCGGAGCGGCTTTCCTGTTCATTTATCTGTTGAGCACCCTGTTGGTAGGTCTGCCGGCAATGATCTCGGAGCAGATGATCGGGCGCAGAGCCCGCGCCAACGCAATTGATGCGATGGTTAAGGAAACTCCTGACAAGAAGAAACCCTGGTGGTTGGTCGCGGCTGCCGGCGTGCTGTCCGCGTTTTTGATCCTGGCGTTCTACAGCGAAGTGGCTGCCTGGGTTTTCGCATATATTTTCAAAGCCATTGGCGGCGGAATCCTCTCCATTGATCCCGCGGTCACATCACAAGCCTTTTCCGACCTGATCAGCAATCCGCTGTTATCATTGGTTTGGCAGTGGATCGTGCTGGCAATGATCACATTCATTATCATCAAGGGCGCCTCCAAGGGGATTGAACGAACGACCAGCCGGCTGATGCCCATTCTCTTCTTCATTTTGATCGTGATCTGCATCCGCAGCCTGACCCTGCCGGGCGCAGGCGAGGGATTAAAATTCCTTTTCAAACCTGATTTCAGCAAGATCACAGCCTCTGTGATCCTGACCGCTGTAGGTCTTTCCTTCTTCAAATTGTCCACAGGGATGGGCACCATGATCACTTACGGTTCATATTTCCATGAAGATCAGAACGTTGCAGGTACAGCACTGCGTGTTGCCCTGGCAGATATGCTCATATCGATCCTGGCGGGTATTGCCATCTTCCCGGCAGTATTTGCCTTTGGTTTTCAACCTGATGCCGGAGCTTCACTGCTGTTCATCACCATTCCATCGGTTTTTGCCTCCATGCCTTTTGGCGGCGTGTTCATGGTGTTGTTCTTCATTTTGGCAGGCATTGCCGCTACCGGCGCGATGCTCTCGCTGCTTGAAGTGCCAGTCGCTTTCATGGAAGAACGTTTTTCAATCCCGCGCAAACGTGCCACCATCAGCGTGGCAGTCCTGTTGGCGCTGGTCGGCTTACCGGCGGCATTATCTAACAGCACTCTGGCGAACGTCACCATTATTGGCAAGACATTCTTCGACCTGTATGACTATCTAACCTCTAACCTGCTGCTGCCTGTTGGCGGGTTGTTCATCACCATTTTCGTCGGTTGGGTATGGGGTATCGGCAAGGTTCAGGATACGCTCAGCATCAATGGAAAATTATCCAATCAAGGTATCAATAAGGCGATATTCTTTATTATCCGCTACATCACGCCTGTTCTCCTCTTTGTGGTTTTACTCGGCGGATTAAATATAATTAAACTCTAATTCTTCAAAAAACACGGTTGAGAGATCAGCCGTGTTTTTATTTAACAGGAATTAATATATACTTGACAAGAAGTTTATATTTTCTTTCTTTAATGACAGATGGATTCATTAATAAACGAAATCGCCAGAGAGAATTTTGATCTGCCCGGAATGGCGGATACGGTCATTCGGGAGGATACCATGAGAGATGAGGTTTTCCGCCTGATGGGCAGCCACAGGGATATCATGGTTTATTACCATTGCTTCTATATTCTCGAGGAAGCAATTTCCCGACAGCCTGAAATCTTCTATGCATATTGGAATTCAATCAGCCAGCTCCTGGATCACCCGAACTCCTACCACCGCGATTTTTCTCTGACTCTGCTTGCCGGGCTGATCAAGGTGGACAAAGAACTGCGTTTTGATCAAATAAAGGACAAATACCTCTCGCTGCTCAATGACCAAAAATTCTCGACCGGGTTGTGCTGCCTGCGCAATCTGGCGCGGATCGTCAGTCACAGGCAAGACCTGCTGTCGAATGTGGTGACATTATTGCTGAAACATGAAAAAACCACACGCTATAAACCCGGACAGGAAGCGCTTTTTAATGCTGATGTGTTGATATTGCTGGGGCAAAACTATTCAAAACTTAATGTACCACCCGCTGTGAAGGTTTTTATTGAACGGCAGAAAACCAGCAAAAGCCCAAAGACCCGTCGGTACGCGAAAGTACTGATAAAAGAATTGTCCGTGGCTTGAGCTTTTTCCCGTATCTGATCCCGGTTTTACACAAAATAGTCTTATATGCAATCCATATTTAGCTGGACTTTAATGGTTTTTGGCTGACAGGTTATTAATGCTATACTGAAATTGATACCTTACCATTTCCTGGTTATAAATAATCAACCGAAGAAGTTTTGGAGGTGGATGATGTTCAAGAAGATCCTGATCGCTTATGACGGATCCGATAACTCCAGGCGGGCGGCGCAGCTGGCGGGGGAATTGGCCAGGCAGCAGGAGAACGCAGAATTGTGGCTGGTGTGCGTTATGGATATGGTTTCAATTACATTGGGTGAACCTTTTATCACTGAGGTTATTAACCAGCTGACAAAGGAAGGCAAAGGATTATTACAGGATGCAAAACAGATCCTTGGAAAGGATCTGATTGTACATGATGAGCTGCTCTTCGGTTCGCCGGCAGAGAGCATCCTGGATACCGCGAAAAACAAGGAGTGCGACCTGATTGTCATGGGCGCGCGCGGTATGAGCGGGCTGCGCGGATTACTGATGGGCAGCCAGGTCAACAAGGTCATCAGCCACTCAAGCTGCCCGGTGCTGGCAGTCAAGTGATCGAGCAGATCAAACTGAAGATGTAAGGATCCTGTGCATTGATCGAAGCTGATCTTCTGACAACCCGATCTGGCCGACCCTGGCATTGGATTCCAACTGTTGGACAGTGGATGCAGCCGGGATGACCGGCCCCATGCCCTGGAGCGTGAGCGTGTACGCCAATACCAGCTGGCTTAATTCCAAACCAAATTCATTGGCCAGGCCAGCCAATTTCTTGAGTTTCCCCAGGTTCTCATTTGAAGCGAGATCCTTCAACATACCCTGATCAAAGATGCGATCGCCTTTACTGACTTTGGAAATGTCCACATAGCGGTCGGTCAGAAAGCCTTCTGCCAGCGGGCTGTAGGCAATGAAGGATGCGCCGATCTGGCTGGAATACTCCAGCACGCCCGGATAGTCCGGGTGCTCACCCCTGAGGATGTCGAACTGGTTCTGGACTGCCAGGATGCGCGAACGGGGGCTGAAGGCGGCTTCCATGGCGCTGTATTGCTGGAATTGTTCGATCGTGAAATTGGAGATGGCTAAATAGCGCACCAGGTCATCCTCAACCAGGTCCTCAAGCGCGCTGAAGGTCTCATCAGGAGGTGTGACTGGATCGTAATGATGAAAATAAAGCAGATCAATAACGTCAATCTGCATTCTTTCAAGGGAGGCATAAACGGATTCTTTCAGGTTGCCGCGCGTCAGGCGGCAGTGGTTGGGCGTCAGCCCATCCATTCCGCCATACACCTTGGTGGCGATAATGATATTGCGGCGCTGGTCAGGATTGGTTTTAAACCATTCGCCAATAACACGTTCAGAATTGCCGGATGCGTTGTTATAGCGCGGCGCGGTATCCCAGAAGGTCACACCCAGTTCCAGAGCGCGGTCGAATATGCGCATGGCTGTGGGCTGGTCCACACGCGCCTCATCGCCGGTTTCAGGACGGCCGAACTTCCAGGTTCCCAGGCCTACTTTGGGCACCCATAATCCGGAATTTCCCAGCCGTAAATATGGCATGTCGTGATACTGGTAAATATCGAGCGGCGCTTTAAAGAATTCGGGTTTTGGCAGGCTGTGATCCATGCATCCTCCTGATGAAAATTTAATAAAGATATCATGATTTTACCAAGCAACAGCATACAGATAGTCGAATACAATTAACTAATGACAAAAATCCAGTATTCCATATCAGATGTAATATTTGAACGTTTCCCCCAATTTATCAGGGGAGTGGTTGTCGCCAGGGATGTGAAAAATCTGGCTTCGCCGCCAGAACTGATCACGCTGCTGCGCGAAGCGGAAGTCCAACTCAGGAGTCAGGTAAATGCAGAGACGCTGGTTACGCATCCAAGTATTGTATCCTGGCGCGAGGCGTTCCGCTCTTTGGGCATCAAGCCCAGCGAGTACCGGCCTTCGCTGGAAGCGATGGCGCGCAGGGTGATCAACGGCAATGAACTGCCATCCATCAACGCGCTGGTGGACATTGGCAATATCATATCCCTGCGTCGCCTGCTTCCGGTCGGCGGGCATTCGCTGAATCATGTCAGCCAGGAAATCGCGCTGCGGGCAGCCAGCGGGAATGAAGAATTTTTCCCTTTTGGATCTGATCGGATGGAGCATCCAGATAAGGGAGAATTCATTTTCGCTGAAGGCGACGCGGTACTGACCCGACGCTGGGTATGGCGCCAATCCAACCATACCCTGACAGAACTCACCACGACCTTGATCGAATTTAATCTAGACGGGCTGCCACCGGTTGCGGAAAATGAAATTGAAAAAACCGGGGAAGAACTGGCGGAACTTATTCAACAATTCTGCGGGGGTTCATGGACTTATGGCTTGCTTTCCACGACCAATCGCAGCATGATCATTTCCAAGTAAGGAATTGAAAATCCGGAAAAACCATTTTGAGGAAAAAAATGACTGAAGAAAAGACCTATACTGAAGAATTTGAGATCAAAGGCGAAGAATTGCTGGCCAGGATCAAGGAACTGGCGCATGAAGGCAATATCAGGCGAGTGATCATCCGCAATGAAGAAGGGCGCAACCTGATCGACGTTCCCCTGACCTTCGGGATCGTCGGCACGCTGCTTGCGCCGCAGCTCGCGGCGATCGGCGCCATTGCGGCGTTGTTAAGCCGAGGAACGATTGTCGTGGAAAAAGTGAAGGAAGAGTAATGGATTTTAAACGAATAACTGTCTTCTGCAGCACCAGCACCGGAACAGATGCGGATTATTTAAAGACCGCCAGCGCCATGGGTGAAATCCTCGCAAATAGAGGCATCAGCCTGGTTTACGGCGGCGGAAAGGATGGCATGGCGGGGGCGATGGCCAGGGCAGCACTGGAAGCCGGCGGCGAGGTCATCGGCGTGATGCCAAAATTTCTGGTGGAAAAAGATAAGGCTTTCGAGCAGCTCAAAGATTTGCGAATTGCCAAAGACCTGCATGAGCACAAAGCCATGTTTGCAGAGTTGGGAGACGGGTTCATCGGGCTGCCGGGCGGACTGGGTACGCTGGAAGAATTCTTTGAAATTCTGACCTGGGCGCAGCTGGGATTGCATCAAAAACCTTGCGGATTGCTGAATGTGAACGGGTATTTTGACCAATTGCTGAAGTTCATGGACACTGTTCTAAACCAGGGATTTATCAGCCGATCTGTTCGCGATCTGCTGTTAACCGCAAAAAATCCGGATAAAATTCTTGAATTGTTTTCAGCTTTTAACAAAAAGACAACTGCAACCCTGTAATGCATCCAGTGGAGTCACAATGATAGACGCATTAGCGGTTTTTTTGGATCAGCTCACCATATCAGAAAAAAAATTCATGTTAAGCCTGAATTCACCCTATAAGATCCAGGCTTTTCTGGATACGATTGAGTATCCGGGGGGTGAAGAAAACAGGCCGGCGATTGAGGTGCTGCGCCAGAAAAAAGCGCATTGCCTAGACGGCGGATTATTTGCTGCCACAGCCCTGCGCATGCTGGGGTTTGAACCCATGATCATCGATATGCAACCGGACCCCGGAAAGGATGATGACCACATTCTGGCATTATTCAAGATCAATGGCTGCTGGGGAGCGATCGCCAAATCCAATTTTAGCGGCTTGCGTTTCAGAGAGCCCATCCACCGCACATTGCGCGAGCTTGTGCTGACTTATTTTGATGATTCATTTAATATCAAAGGCGAAAAAACACTGCGCACTTATTCACGCCCGGTTCACTTGACGCGCTTTGATCATCTGAACTGGATGACAGAATCCACAGGCCTGGATGCAGTGGAGAAACACCTATATAAGGTCAAATTGATCCCGTTGATCACCCCTGAACAGGCGGAAATTCTCTCTCCGGTAGACAAGCGATCATTTGACGCAGGAACACTCGGATTGAACTATGACGGGGTTTATAAGATATAAATCTTTATAAACCAATAAGGGAATTCATTAAAATGGCGATACAAAGCGTTTGCGTTTATTGCGGCTCAAGCCCGGGGAGATCACCTGGTTACCTTGGTGCAGCCAAAAATCTTGGCGCGGAAGTCGGACAGCGAGGGATAACCCTGGTATATGGCGGCTCGGGCGTGGGACTGATGGGTGAGGTTGCTAGGTCGGCTATCGCCTCCGGCGGAAAGGTGATCGGCGTAATTACCCGGGCATTGGCAGCGCAGAATATCGCTTTAAATGGATTAACTGAGCTTAAGGTTGTGCATAACATGCACGAGCGTAAATCGGTGATGGCTGAACTTGCGGATGGCTTTATCGCTTTGCCCGGGGGATATGGAACTTATGAGGAATTCTTTGAAATGCTCACCTGGCTGCAACTCGGCATCCACTCCAAACCTTGCGGATTGCTGAATGCGGGCGGTTATTACGACAAGCTGCTTGAGTTCCTGGATCATGCGGTTGAAGAACAGTTTATCTACGATCCGCACCGAAAAATGATCCTGGATTCTGATCAGCCCGGTGAGCTTTTAGAGCAGATCATCAATTATCGGCATGTAAGCTCTAATAAATCGGAATGGGCGCGGCACATGACAGAACAATCAAAACGAAATGGTTAAAATAAGGCATCATCCGCTCCGCCCGCTTGACAGCGGGTGGTTTTTAATTTATTCTGCTACTGACCATGTGGTCAGTAAGGAATACGCAAATGATCACAACCGGAAATGTAGTGGATTTTTCAGGTGTTGAAGAGACTGCGCTGCTGACACTGTATTCCAGGGCAGCGGAAAGCCGTTCGCAAAATCCTATTCTGAGGGATGAAAAAGCTGAAGAACTGGCAGAAAAACTTGATCAGATACTTAAGAAAAACAAGGAAAAAAAGGGCAAACGGCTTACTTCCCGATCGATCGATCCAAGGCTGTCTGTCCACATTCCGCTAAGAGCTAACAAATATGACGAATATACCCGCGTTTTTTTACGAAACCACCCGGAAGGCGTGGTTGTAAATATGGGCTGCGGGATGGATACCCGCTTCTTTCGCGTTGATAACGGAAAAGTAAACTTTTTCGATATCGATCTACCGGGGATGATCGCATGTAAAAAACAATTGGTCAATCCCACTGACCGTTATAGGTTGATCGGCCAGTCAATACTGGAAATGGACTGGATGGACAAAGTCTCGGTTTTTCGCAAACCCATTATATTTCTTGCAGAGGGTGTATTCATGTATTTGCCAAAAGAAAGCGTTAAGGCGCTCGTTTTGGAGATACAAAAACGCTTTCCCGGATCTGAACTGGTCTGCGAACTCACCAACCGCACCTGGGTGGAAGGTTTTTGGGGAAAAATTGCCGCAATGAAAATGAAGAGCCGGTTAAAAATGAGCAAAGATGCGGCTTTTAAATTTGGCGTTTCTGACGCGCGAGATCTGGAGGCTTGGCACGATGGCATTGAATTCCTTGAAAAATGGTTCTATATGGATTCCAACCATCCAAAACTGGGATGGATAAGGCTATTTAAGAATATTGGATTTTTCCGTAATTCCCAATTCACAGCACATTACCGTTTAAATGAGTCATGACGATCCATTTTGCCCAAGATCCCCAAGTCCGACCAGGAATGGATGCTTGAAGTAATCCTGGAAGAGTTCACAGAAAATGGCTGCAAAGGAGCTTCGACCAATGCCATTGTCCAAAAAGCGGGCATTCCTAAAGGGACGCTGTTTTATTTTTTCGGCAGCAAGAAGGCAATGTTCCTGTACGCACTGGATGAGGCGGTTTAACGATTCACGGAAAAAAATAGAAGCCTAACCAGAGAGAAAATTCCGGAAGATCTTTATAACAGGCTGCTGCTGCGAGTTAAAGTTAAATTTGTGCAGCAAGAACCGCTGCTTTATCGCTTCTTTTATAGAGTTTTTTTGAAATCCCGGATGAATTGAAGGATGAAATGACCATGCGATTTGTCGCCTATCCTGCCATCAGCCTGGAATAGGCAGCCGAAAAATTAGACCAATTCAAGCTGAAAGACGATGTTGATGATGATACTGCTGTAAGGCAGGTGCATTTAATGCTTGAATAATTGTTAGCCGCTACACCGCGCGATTGAGGCAATTATCACCGGAAGAAGGACCGACATTGGTTGATGATATTGAAATCGAATGCCGAAGCTATTTTTGATCTGATCAAGCAGGGGATCTATTGATAGATCAGATCTTTTTCTCATATACCCGATACTTGCGCAAAGGTTTGGCACCCAGCTTAATGACCGCGTTGTTCATGGGGTAATTATCTTCGAGGATGTAATTGATCTCCATGCGTAACGTCTGGCTGAAGCAGGATTCATAAAGGGCACGGTAGATCAGACTGTCGACCCCCTTGCCGTGATACTCGGGAATTACACCCAGTGCGAACATGCGGTATTGGTTGAGACGCGGCAGACCGAATAACAATCTGAATATACCAAAAGGAAGCATGCGCCCGTTCAGGCCCTTGATCAACTGATTTACATCCGGAATAGCGATCGCGAAACCGACCGGTCTCCCCTGGCTATCTTCGGCAAAAACCACCGCCTTAGAGTGCAGGATCGGTTTCATATCGCGCGCCATTGCCTTAACCTCTGCTTCTGTGACCGGTGAATATCCCCAATTGATGGCCAGGCTTTCGTTGGATAAAGCGATAACAGTCTGAACATCACGGTCAAAATTCTTCACATCCATCTGGCGCACATGAATGCCGTAATGGCTGGCGACCTTGTCGGTCATTGTCAGAATACGTTCAGGGATCTGATAGCCCTCGCGGGCATCAATGTAATATACCAGCAGGTCTTTGGTCTTTGATAATCCAAAGTCTTCAAATTGCTGGTTGTAGTAAGGCGGATTATAAGGAGACATAACAACCGGCGGAGGAGAGAACCCCTCAAGCACTGAACCCCATTCTTGCGAGACAAAACTCCATGGGCCGCGCATGGCGGTCATGCCTTTGTGCTCCAGCCATTGGCTGGCAGATTCCAGGAGCATTTTGGATGCCGCAGAATCCCTGGGGCTTTCATAGTATCCAAATAATCCAATTTTCTCATGCCAATAATCCAAAGCCAGCATATCAATGAAAGCAGCTATTCGCCCAACGGGCACATCATTTTCCAGTAACAAGAACAACTGATATTCGCAATGGTCCAGCAGGGGGTTCTTAATCGGATCAAACTGCCCGTGCGCTTCACTACGCAAAGGCGCAACCCAATTGGGATCATGCCTGTAAAAAGTATAAGGAAGATCAATAAATGCATTCAGTTCTTTTTTTGAAGTAACCGGCAGAATATTCATGGTTGATCCTTACAAACTGTACTGCTAAACAGTATACAGGAATTAATTATTATCCTTTGCTGTCCGGTTCAATGATCTGGTTTGAATAGGTGTTACGAATGATCCCGCAGTTGGTTAACACGTTGATAAACCTTGAAGGTGACCAGAGTGTAAAGCCCCAAAAAGACAAAGTAGGCTATTCGAAGTACATCAAAAAGCGGCGCTGCGAATCGTCTTCCTAATGCGGGAAAAATGATCAATAAAAATGGAAGCAGCCCTACCAAAGCCATCATATACCCCTGATACTTGTCAGCTTTTAATTTATTGCCCCATTTATTAATCAGGTCATCGCTTTCAGCAGCCGCTTTCTGAAAATAGTGCCATCCGTTCATCCGCCCAATATGCTTCCAGCCCGATCTTTGATAAGTTTCCTCGAAAGCCGCCAGATTTACTCCAGCCCCTTTTGACGCGTTCAGGTGATGGATGTAATTCCTTGAGGAATCACTGATGAAATGATAGGTAAAAGGAAAGCTGACAGAATCCAGCTGCAGCCCTTTTGAGGATAAGACATTGAGCCAGGCTTCTTCCTTGTCATCCTGCCAGATGAAGAATAGTTTGAATTTATTCATTTAATAAATTACCAAATCAGTCTTTACAGACTGATAACTTTTTCTGATTTTGATAATGCTTCAATAATATCTGCCATACTGCCAGCCACACCAACCTCAATCTCTTGTGATAATTCGAATCTCTGTAAACAGGTGCTGCACAAAACCAGTTCAACCCCTTTTTCTTCAAATTGCCTTAATAGGTCTATTACTTCAGAACCTTTACATGCCAATTTGACACCATCGGTATAAAAAAGTATCTTTGCCGGGATATCCGCATTTTCCAGGGACAATTGAAGAAATTTTTTTATCAAGTTCTTTTGAAGATCGGATGGGCCATCACCCATCCCGTTCCGTGTTAATAAAAAGACTGTTCTATTTTTCATGCTACTCTCTCCTGTAAAAAAAAGACAAGCTGGAATCAATATCACATATAACCAAATTTATCATAAAATAGACAGATGCTCTATGAATTGACTGCATATTCCATCGCGCAGTTGCTGACCGGATTGGTAGCAATCGCTGTATCCATCATAATATGGAAGCGGCGCAACTCACGCGGAGGCTGGCCGCTTTTTCTTTTATTTATGGCTGTTTCCGAGTGGGCCTTATGCAACGGATTGGAAGCCGCAGCAGTACCTTTGGATTTAAAAATATTCTGGTCAAAGATGGTCTATCTTGGCGCACAGACTTCACCAGTATTGCTTGTTCTTTTTGCTCTGCAATTCGGCAGTCGGGGAAAACGGGTAACACACATCACCTTAGTGTTATTTTTTTTAATCCCATTGATCACGATTCTCTTGGCAGCGACCAATGAGATGCATGGCTTGATCTGGGATGCATTTACACCGGGTCCGCCTGGTAGCAACAGCCTTATTTATCATCACGGTCCAGCTTTTTGGATTTCTGTGGCTTATGTTTTTGTCATGGTATCTGTTGGGACTGCGGTTCTGCTTTTATCCCCCGTATGCTCACAAAAAGTTTATCGCGAACAAAGTCGAATCATTTTGATTGCTTCGATCATCCCGTGGATTGGTTTTCTGATCTATGTCCTGAACCTTAATCCATTTCCAGGTCTTGACACGGTTTCGATCGGCTTTCTGTTCACTGGATTAGTTTTGGCATGGGGGATGTTCAAAAGCGGCTTCCTGGATATTGTCCCGATTGCCTATGAATTGATCTATGAGAATGTAAAAAATGGTATCTTGACCATTGATGAACGCATGCGGATAATCAACTTCAACCCGGTTGCTGCAAAAATGCTTTCGATCGGCCACAACAAAAATGTGGGTGCCCAGATCCAAACCCTGGAAGGATTTTGGAAGAAGGTTAAAAATTATTTTGATAAGACGGAAACAAAAAGAATTGAGATTTCGACTCGGGCACCACACAAAGCATACCTGGATGTTCATATAACCCCTTTGAGAGACCAGAGAAAAAGGTTTCTGGGTTGGGTGGTGATCCTGGATGATATCAGCACTCGCAAGCGGGCTGAAAAGGATCTTCGCGCTGTAAACAAACGGCTTAAGCAACAGCTGGGAGAAATCAGGGAATTGCAGGATCAACTGCACGAACAAGCGATGCGCGATCCGGTTACAGGTATATATAACCGGCGCTTCCTAAAAGAAACACTCTCGCGGGAAATTTCACGCGCGCTGCGTAATAATTATCCATTGAGCATTATTATGCTCGATATTGATTTTTTCAAAAAAATAAATGATACCTACGGCCACAAGGGCGGTGATGATGTCATCATTGCTTTAAGCAAGCTGCTTCAATCAGAGACTCGCGGGAGTGATTGTGTCAGCCGATACGGCGGGGATGAATTCGTTTTGGTTATGCCTGAAATGACTAAAGAATCCGCCTTTCATCGGGCAGAATTGTGGCGTAACGCGGTCAAAACAATGGCGCTGCTGATCGGCGAGAATAGCGTCAATATTTCTGTTTCTATGGGAATTGCCACATTTCCAGAGAATGGCATGAACAGCGATGCGCTTTTAATAGCTGCTGATGAAGCACTTTATCAGGCAAAAGCGACAGGCCGTGATCGTACCTGCCTGGCTGAATAAAGAAGCGCGTTTTCTAACCAGTATTTAATTCAAATTCAATCTGCCGGAATTAGTTAAGATAAAATCCAGGTTACGTGAATAATCATGAAGAAAAAAGAAATCAGGTTAACCGCCTTATCATCCTGCGCAGGTTGAGCGTCCAAGTTTAGCGCAGAAGCGCTGGCGCAGGTTCTGCAGCCGTTAACTCCATTAATAAATCGTGAAGATTATCCTGAACTGATCACCGGATTAGAGCAGCCTGATGACGCTGCCGTCTGGCGGCTGGACGAAGATCGCGCACTGGTTGTTACCACCGACTTCTTTACACCCGTTGTGGATGATCCATACGATTATGGCGCCATCGCTGCCGCCAACAGCCTTTCAGACGTGTACGCCATGGGGGCCAGGCCTTTTCTGGCACTGAATGTGGCGGCTTTCCCCGGAAACCTGCCTCTTCCCGTGATCTCGGAAATCCTACGCGGCGGGATCGAAAAATCAAAGGAAGCCGGGGTGGTCATCGCCGGCGGACATACGATCAAGGATGATGAGCCCAAATACGGGCTGATGGCGCTGGGCTTTGCCCATCCAGAAAAGATCCTCAGGAAAAGCGGGGCAAAAACGGGGGATGTGCTGCTGCTGAGCAAACCGCTTGGAACAGGCGTGATCACTACCGCGCTGAAACAGGACAAGGTTGAAAAAGATCATTTGGAAAAAGCAGTTGCCTGGATGAAAACGCTCAATAAGCGGGCGGGAGAGGCGATCATAAAAATGAACGCACTTGCGGCAACAGACATCACAGGCTTTGGATTTCTTGGGCATGCCTGGGAGATGGCAAGGGCATCCGGCAAAGGGTTGAGAATTCAATATAAAGAGTTACCATTCATGGATGGCGCAAAGTTCTACGCTGAAAAAGGGATCTTTCCGGGCGGAGCTTATGATAATTTCGAATTCTATCGCCCACATGTTCAATTTAACGGCAACCTTAGGGACTGGGAACAAATGCTGCTTTTTGATCCCCAAACTAGCGGGGGGCTGCTGGCAGCCGTTAGTGAAGAACAGTATCAGGAATATTTATCTTCCTTAAAAACCAAGCCGTTATTCTGGAAAATCGGTGAAATCATCCCTGAAGCGCAAATTCAAATCATCTAATGATTCGAATGAAATTCTAAACCAATCCACACAATCCCAAACGTACAAAAATCCTTTATTTATAAGGTGGTAAAATTTTAGGCGCGAAAAAGGGAAAAAAGATGCTGTTTTCATTTCCACCCTTTTCATTTGCTTACGCGATCGCGGGCATCCTGTCGCTCCTTTCCGCAGCGGCAGTGCTGGAACGCAAAGCAAATCCTGGGCACCAGCAGTTTGCCCTTATGATGTTCGCTCTGGCTATCTGGAGTTTTGCTTCAATTTTTGAGGCAGGAGCTCTTAGTGTTGCCGGTAAGCTTTCATGGTCGAAAATTCAGTATCTGGGTGCTGTAACTATTTCTCCACTTTGGTTTATGTTCACAGCCGAATACACTGACCAGAAAAAATTTTTGGAAAATTTTCCGCGATACCTTATCTGGATAATTCCATCCATCACTCTGATCCTGGCTTTTACAAGCGAATATCATGGTCTGTTGTGGGAAGAAATACTCATACCTGCAAATTCTGTCAATCATGTTGCGATATATGACCATGGCCTGTGGTTTCCAGTGCACATCGGTTTCAGTTACCTGGTACTGATGGCGGGTACATATTGGCTGATCAGATATTTGATGAAATCAACCCCAAAAAAAAGAAACCAGGTGATCATCATCTTCATTTCAATGGCTGTTTCATGGATTGCGAACATCATTTATGTTCTTGGGTTAAGCCCGGTGAAAGGACTGGATATTACCACACTGGCTTTTACTTTCAGTGCACTGGTTGTGGTATGGATGATATTTCGGAATCAATTGTTTGACCTGATCCCGATCGCCCGTAATACTTTGGTTGACAACATGCCGGATGGTCTAATAGTACTGGATAGAAATGACAGGGTAGTTGATATCAACCCATCCGCAATCGAACTTTCGGGGTATGAAGGCCCTTCACCAATTGGGATGTCGATCTGGGATATGTTTAAGGATTATTCTGAACTGATAGAACCCTTAAGGGATAAACAAAATATTAATGTTGAACTGGATATTTCCGGCGATCCGCCTCGCTTTCTGGATGTCAAAATTGATAGTATTCCTGGTGGGGATCAAACCAACACAGGTCAGATCATTTCACTCCGGAATATTACCAGGCGCAAGATCAGTGAGATCAAAGAAAAGGAACAACGCCAGTTTGCTGAAGCATTGGCAGACACTGCATCTATTATTAACAGTTCCCTAGATCTGGATGAAGTGCTGGAAAGAATACTGGATAATATTGACAAGGTAGTTCCGCATGATGCAGCAGATATCGCCCTCGTCGATGAGCAAGATATAGCCCGATTCGTAAAAATGAAGGGATATGAAGAATTTACGAGGCGCGAGCTGATCCAATCGATAGAGCAAAATTATGAGGACCTGCCGAATTTTAAAAAAATGGCAGACAGCGGAAAGCCCATCCACATTGCGGATACCTGGGCGGATCCTGAATGGATAAAAGACGTTCCAGGATTGGAGTGGATACGCTCTTATATCGGCGCGCCGATCAAACGTAAGGAAAAATTGTTGGGATTCATTGATCTCGATTCAGCCAAACCCGATTTCTTTGAAACCAAATATCTTGGCAGACTGCAAGCATTGGCTGACCAGGCGGCGATCGCAATTGAAAACGCGGAACTATTTGAAGAAATGGAAAAATTGGCAATAACAGACAGTTTGACCGGACTTTATAACAGGCGGTATTTCTTCGCTTACGCAGAAAATGAGATAGAACGCTCCAAGCGCTACAAAAAGCATTTGTCCATCATAATGATGGATATTGACCATTTTAAAAAGATCAATGATACCTTCGACCACCAGGTTGGCGATCAGATTCTGAAAGAGATCGCCGATATCTGCCTCGCCATCCTGCGCAAGGTGGATGTAATGTGCCGTTATGGCGGTGAGGAATTTGTTGTGCTGTTACCTGAAACTGAAGTGGTTGCTGCCGCGCACGCGGCAGAAAGGATGTGCACGGCTATTTCCTCTTTGCGCCTTAAAAGTGAAAAAGGGGATGTATCGGTTTCAGTGAGCATCGGGGTGGCGGAGATGGAAAAACCCCGAGGTAGTTTTGAAAAATTACTGGCAGCAGCCGACGCTGCGCTTTATTCAGCCAAAGAGACCGGACGCAATCGCGTTCGTGTATTTTGATCTCATAAAAATAAACCGAGATAAATAATTAATAGAACACATATGATTTAAAAAGCCTTAAGGGGGTTAACCTAGTCATATAAATATATTGGAGATCATATGACTCATTACAAGGCAATAATCATGGGCGGAGGTCCTTCGGGCCATTCGGCAGCAGTTCGCATTTCACAATTAGGCGGCAAGGTGGCGCTGGTTGAGCGCGACTTTATCGGCGGGATCTGCACCAACTGGGGCTGCACTCCCAGCAAAGCAATGATCGAATCAGCCAAAATCGCAAAAACCGTAGCCGAGAGCGGTAAGTACGGCGTCAAGGTGAATTCATACAAGGTTGATTTTCCTGCAGTTGCCAAAAGGCGCGATCAGGTGGTCGTTCATACCCGTGAATTTATTACAGACCTTTTGATGCACCATAATGTAGATATTTTTCAGGGCGAGGGAGAAATCACCGCTCCCGGAAAAATGCTGGTCCGCAAAGGCAAGTTGGATAAAGATGGCGAAAGCATGCATTATGAAGGCGCGCCAATTGAATTGACCGGTGACAACATAATCATTTCCACCGGTTCGCAGCCGCTTATCCCGCCTTTTATCAATCCGAAGGACCCTTCAGTCGTCAGCAGCAACCGGTTGATCTCGATCAACAAGCTTCCGGAATCATTGACCATTGTCGGCGGTGGTGTGATAGGGCTGGAATTCGCGACCATTTTCTCAAATTTGGGCAGCAAGGTGACCATAGTTGAATTCCTGGAGCGGGCACTGGCATTGATGGATGCAGATATTTCTGCTGAGATCACCCGAATCCTGGAAGAAAGGGGTGTTCGGATCCTGACTGCCCATAAATGCCTGTCGCTTGAAAATGGCGTGATGAAAGCCGAGGATATGCGCAGCGGGAAGATCGTTGAGATCGCTGCGCCCATGTCGCTAATCGCCATTGGCCGCAATGCAGTGGTGCATGAAGAAACATACCAAAAACTCGGTTTGCAATTCACCCGCAAAGGTGTAGGAGTAGATGATCATCAGCGCACCAATGTGCCGGGTATCTGGGCGGTTGGAGATGCAACTGGACGTTCGATACTTGCCCATGTGGGTATTCAACAGGGGATCGTGGCAGCCGAGAATATCATGAAAGCTGCCGGTGAACCGCTGCGAAAAATGGATTACGAAGTTATTCCTGCAGTTATTTATACAATGCCAGAGATCGTCGGCATTGGCAGCGTGCCAGAGGATCTTAACGGCGTGAAAGTGGTCAAAGTGCCATTTTCGATCAACCTTCGCGCGGGAATTGAAGATTACCCGGAAGGCTTTCTTAAGATGTGGATTAAGGACAACAAGATCCTGGCTTCACAAGCCATTGGACATAATGTCTCAGAGATCATGCAGGAGGTGGCTAATATGATCGCGCTGAAGACCGACATTGAGGATGTCAGTGAGATCATCCATGCGCACCCCACTTTCGCCGAGATCGTTCGTTCAACCCTGGATTATGCCCTGGACAAGGCGGTTGATTTTTACATTTAGGACTTAAGATCATGTAAAGCCCAGATAAGCTATACTATGCCTGAATTATTCAGTGAATTTACTTTCACCCAGGGTAGTGTACAGCCAGATAATGACGCGAGCACGCCTTATCCCGGGTGCGGAGATAAATAATGCGGACGATTATTAACAAGTTGCTGCAGAAAAACCAAAAAGTGGTCATATCAATCATACTTGCCGCCGTTATTCTGACCGGATGCGATAACCTTCCGCTGGTATCAACATTTTTGGAGGAGTCTTCCAAACCAACCCAGACCAGCCAGCTTTTTTTTGACGATTTTTCTGAGGTAAAGAGCGGCTGGGATCGTTTTTCTGGCGAGATCGGGACCACTGACTATAAAAACAAGACCTACCAAATTTCAATCAATGAACCCAATACTGACCTGTTCGCTAACCCTTATAAGCTGTTCAAAGATACAATCATTGAAGTCAAAGCGGCAAGGAAGAGCGGACCGGTTAACAACAGTTACGGGGTGATCTGCCGTTTTCAGGATGAAAAGAATTTTTATTCAGCGCAGGTCAGCAGCGACGGTTATGCAGGAATTTTTCGAATGAAAGATGGTGTATATAAATTGCTTGGTCAGGATACGATGATAGCGGTGCCTTCCATACTGGGAGGTTCAGCGGTGAACACCATCCACTTTGAATGCATTGGCAGATCATTGGCTCTGGCAGTGAATGGTGATCCGGTGGATGCGCGCGAGGATAAAAGTTTTGAAAACGGTGATGTTGGATTGATCGCCGGGGCATTTGAAGAGGCAGGCGTGATAATAGCATTTGATGATTTCAGTGTCACGCAGCCATAAACACCTCTTAATGTTTATGAAAAGGGACTGCCCATGTGAGGATTAAATGCGGATCAGATTACTACATATATTTATTATCTCGACGCTTTTGCTGGCAGCATGCCAGCAGAACATTACTAAATCCACACTAACTGAAATTAATGAAGGTTGGACCTGGCCAACACAGACACCGATACCCTGGGTTACCAGGGCGCCGGATAATGTAGCCACACCTACACCCACACCCACTGCCCGCCCATTGAACCTGCCACCGCTCGGGCGCTTTGCCTTTCAATCTGACCGCGATGGCGGCTTTGAGATCTACGTGATGAATGCAGATGGTTCAGCTCTCAGCCGTCTGACCAATAATCCAGCTGTGGATGTTTTTCCAGCGTGGTCTCCTGATGGCTCCAAGATCGCGTTTACGTCTGACCGGGAGGGCGGACCTGAGATTTATGTGGTCAATGCTGATGGAACTGAACTGACTCGCCTGACCGTAAACAGCGCCAATGATGTGCTGCCTGCATGGTCGCCTGATGGGAAGAAAATCGCTTTCGTATCCAATCGCGATGGAAATAATGAGATCTATAGCATGGATTCTGACGGGAGCAATGTAAAAAGGCTGACCAACAGTTCCGAAGATGATCTTTTTCCTTCCTGGTCACCGGATGGGGAGTGGATCGTCTTTTCAACTACACGGGATGTGGATGCCGAGATTTACAAGATGAATAAAAATGGCGGTTCACTGATGCGTTTAACCAATGATCCGGCAGCGGATTCCAATCCCGCCTGGTCGCCGGATAATACACATATCGCGTTCATCTCGCGGCGTGATGGTTTCGCGAACCTGTATGTGATGGGCACAGATGGGGCAGATCCAAAACAACTGACTTTTTACAAATCTGTTGTTGAAGTGCCGGCGTGGTCATCTGACAGCCGCTTGATCGCATTCGCATCTGACATGGAAGGCAATCGCGACATTTTTATCATTGGCGCAGATGGCAATGGATTGGACAGGCTGACAGACTATCCTGGTGAAGATTTTTACCCCGCCTGGGCGCATGACCAGACCGTTCTGGCAAGCACCCTGCCTGAACCAACTGCCGCACCTGGCGACGCATGCATCAATGCAACAGACGCATCATACGGATTTACCCCTGAAAATCCGGTGAGAATCGGATATGACCCGCGCATCGAGGGAATTGACGAACGCCAATGTCTTCCCTGGCTGACAGGTCCGGAAGGGCAGCCCATCAATACCAGGTTATTAGAGGAGGAAAACCAGGGTATTGGAAAACTATGCAAGGTGGAAATTACCTATGACGGGCAAGCTGAACCAGACGTGATGTATTTTGATGTTAACAGTTTTGAGCAGCCCAAAGCTCCGCTGGGGTATTCCTGCGGCTCGCCTGCAGCTTACCTGAAAGCAATCACAGCCGCACGATACCAATAAAAGGCAACTTTCTTACAAAGTTTGCGTAGATCATTATGAAGGAGTGTGAGAAATGAAAAGATTATATCGAAGTAAATCTGACGTAATGATCGCTGGAGTGTGCAGCGGTGTGGCAAAGTATCTGGATGTGGACCCAACCGCCATCCGGCTGGCTTTTGTATTGCTGTTGTTCCTGGCTTTGGGCGGATTTTGGATCTATGTGATCCTGTGGATCATCATGCCCATTGAACCTGCAGTCGGGACTGCAAGTGTTGAGGTTGCTGAAAAACCAAAATCCGAATCACCCAAGCAGGTGGAAGCGCCCAAACCGGCTGCCGTAAAAAGATCAAGTGCAGCAAAAACTACCGACGATAAAGCAAAGTAAATAAAAAAAACAGCCGCAAGAGATTCAATTTAGCGGCTGTTTTTTTTAAAGCTGGTTAAACAGGTGGTTTTATTTTTAGATTTCTTTTCAAGATACATGGCTTCATCCGCCTACCTGAAGGTTTCTTCTAGTGATCCTTTTTTCGGCTGAGGCAAATCCGATGGAGAAACTGAGCGGCATAGATTCAGAAATTTTTATTATTGAATTCATTTACACCATTATTTGTGCGTTCTTTCACCCTATTCGCATTTTCTCAATCTACCCTGATCAGATGCACCGCAAACTCAATTCAATCGACTAACGCGTATCATCGCCATCACTATGACTTGACCCGAAATATTTTTTTATGCAGTTCATATTTTTTGGAGAATCGTTATTGAAAGGCGAGATGTAAAACGATTTTATAATGGTCTCATATTTTCTGCTTGCGGAGGAAACATGTTTGAGTTACTCAAAATCATTTCATCCCTGGCTACCATTGCCACAGGCGTATTTGCGCTTGCCGCGCCATTGAAAGTGCGCAATTTCACCGGATTGGAACTTCCCGGGGGACGCGGCATCACTGAAGTACGCGCTGTCCTGGGGGGATTCTTTATTGCCCTGGGTGCTGCGCCGCTTATCTTTAATTCAAATGACATGTATTTGATGCTTGGTATCGCATATCTGGGTGTGGGGCTTGTACGGGCTGTCTCGATGTTTGTGGATAAATCACTGGTCCAATCAAATTTCATCAGCCTCGCAGTAGAAATACTCCTGGGAATCATCCTGATACTCTAAGGGTTTGCATCTTTTGGTGTAGTGTTACAATAAAAACCTGAAAATAGCTTCTCTGAAGCCATTTCACCACCTTGACAAGCCGTCTTTTTCAGTTAACAATACGGCATAACCCCGGTTTTAAGATAAGTGCCGGAAATTGATCGGAGGATCACGATGAATGTAAAAATAAAAACTGCGAGCCTGGGTTTGGCGCTCATCGCGGTATTACTGCTTTCAGCCTGCGCTCCAAAAGCTGCAACAGAACCGACGCCGGATATGCTATTAATCCGTACTCAGGCGGTCCAAACAGCTGTTGCTGAAATGACGGTACAGGCAGCACTGAACCCAACTGCCACATCCGTTCCGTCAACCCTCACTCCCCTGCCGACAGCGACGGTTGGAACCCCGCTGCCCCCATCAAGTTCTTCCAGCGGAAGCAGCGGTAATAAGAGCGGCAGCACGGGTGGAGGAGGCGGCAGCAGCGGAACTAAGGTCCCAACCGCAACCCCGGATGCCTGGAAATGCCAAATCATTGATGAATATCCTTTAGACAAACCGCAAATGACCGGATGGAAATATGACCGGCATTGGGTCATTAAAAATGTCGGCACCACCACCTGGTGGGCAAATGATGTTTTTGTTGAGTTTGATGAAACCTGTACAAGCTGTGAAAACGTCACTTCTAAAGACGATTTCTATATTAACAAGAATGTCGAACCCGGGGATACGATTGACATCTATGTGGATATCAACGTGCCAACCAATCCGGTAGACTTTCCTGGCATTACCATGGCATGGAATATGGAAAGCGGACAAGCCGGATTGATCTGTGAATTCTGGAACAATATCCCATCCACTTATCCCCCTTACCCGACATTGACTCCCAAACCTTAAGCTTTAAATTAAAATGAGGCTGTCTAATTTGAGACAGCCTCATTTTTTTTATAAATTAACGGGAATTCGCTTATATAATAACCATAGATCCAAAGAAATTGGGGTATCTGAAGAATGGTGATGAAGAACAGGCTTATTCCTGCCGTGGTGATTTATGCATTATTGGCCGCCTGCGCACCCAATACCGCTGCCCAACCAACCCTGGATATTGGCGCGATTCAGACCTGGGCTGTTGAAACAGCTGTCATGGAGATCACCGTCCAGTCAATCCTTCATCCATCTGCAACACCAATACCGGCATCCGTAACACAATCACTCTCTGTCCCTTCAAATACTGCTGTGACTGCTTCAGCTCCCGGCGGGGCAGGCGGTAGCAGCGGCGGAATTTCAAGCGGATCTGAAGGCACCTCAGGAACTCCGCTCGCGACACACACGCCGGATATATATATCTGTGAATATGTAACTCAAAATCCCGCGGATAAACCACAAATGACCGGGGCTAATTATGATATGGTTTGGACCATCCGCAACACCGGAATCGTAACCTGGAATAGCAGCGAATACTATGTTAAATGGCTGGGCGGCTCAGATCTCAGCTCCAGCCATACTTATCCACTGCCAAACGATGTCTCGCCCTCTGGAACTGTTGATATTGTCATCGATATTCAGATTCCTACAGAACCAACAACTGAACTCCAGGTGACACGCTGGGGAATCGTGAATGACAACGGTGATATATTCTGCAAGTTCTACCACGCGATCCCTTCGACTTATTCCCCTTCACCTACGAAAACCACTTCGAATTAATATCTTTCCTTGGTGTATCTTAAATTGTTGGTAAATTGACTTGCTGATTACCAAGACCCTCCCTTCTGTTCCCTCCCCATCAGCACCTCGTGTCGGCGGCTTGAAACCGCCGAAATCGGTTTTTTCAGCACTTTGCCCTCGCGAAGGGATATAAAAAAATGGGGAGGAATAGATACCCAATAATTAATCTAAATCGCGGCTGGCGATGACATCGATGCCTGTCCCTAACGCATCAGGCAGGATGACCTGATTGACGGATACAGGGGCGGGGATTCTTAACGCGCGCAGAACTTTCAATAGTTCTGTGATCTTTTGCTTGGGGAAAGGACTGGCGGTATAGACTGGCAGCAGGGGGTGAGTTCCTTTTTCAACGCGTACAGTCGTAGCGACCATGCGGCGCGGGTCGGTGATCTCGCTCACAGCGTATTCCCTGCCGCGTTTGCAGCCTTCATGTGTCACCAGGATCTCGCCATTTTCACGGCGCGCATCCAGGCGGCAGCCCTTGGGACAGGCGACGCAGATGATTTCGGTTGGTTCAGAAGAAAGATTTATCATGATTTTAACGTTTGCAAATATTCAGCACAAGTTTATCTGATTTTTGGAGCTCTTGTGCGGCTTCAGGCTTAAGGTTGAGCGTGACCATCTCACCCGGGCGGGCATAAGGCAGCGAGCGGCGCGCTAGCTGATGATTACCTGCAACAGCTTCCACCCACACTGGCGCTTCAATTGGCAGGCGGACGCGCATCTGTAAGGCGATAGCGTCATCAGCCAATGCCTGCAGATCAATCGTATGGGGGATAACGTAGCGCACATTCTCACCGGCACACACTGAGACTAGTTTTGAAGGCTGAGCCAGCCTGCCCTGAGCGAACAAGGCAGCGCTTTTGCCAGCTTCATAGCCGGCTTCGGTAACCCAATCCACCAGGTCATATACATGCACCACATTTCCGGCCGCAAACACCCCCGGCACGCTTGTCTGGAAGCGGTTATCCACGATGGGACCGCCGGTTACTGGATCAAGCCGAACGCCGGCCTGGCGTGAAAGCTCGTTTTCAGGGATAAGCCCTACAGAAAGAAGCAGCGTATCACAGGGAATGATCTCCTCGCTGCCCGGGATGGGCTGCCAATGGTCATCAACTGCCACAGCTTCGACGGCTTCAACACGCCGGCTGCCGATGATGCGTTTCACCGTATGCTGAAGCTGAAGCGGGATGTCGTTATCCTGCAGGCATTGCACATAATTGCGGGTGAGGCCGGAAAGAAATGGCATGATCTCAAGCACTCTTTCAACCCTGGCGCCCTCAAAAGTCAGGCGACGCGCCATGATCATACCGATATCGCCAGAACCGAGGATGACAAAACGCTTGCCGGGCATGAATCCTTCCACATTCACCCAACGCTGGGCAGTACCGGCGGTAAACACGCCTGCCGGGCGCGTGCCGGGCAGGCGCACCTGTGCGCGCGTGCGTTCACGGCAGCCCATGGCAAACACCAAAGCCCCGGCTTTTATTTCCTGAATGCCACCCTGTCGGCTGGTAACAAACAGACTCCGATCGGATGATGCCTCAAGGACCATACTGTCCAGCATGGCTTCCACCTTGAGGTCCCTGGCTTCTTTAATAAAGCGCTGGGCGTAGGCAGGGCCAGGCAGGTCTTCTTTAAAGACCTCAACGCCAAAGCCATTATGGATGCACTGTAGCAGGATACCGCCCAGCTCCAGATCGCGTTCGATGACCAGAACGCGATCCGCGCCATTTTTCTTGGCGGCGATTGCCGCAGCCAGCCCTCCCGGGCCGCTGCCGACTACAACCACATCATATTTGCGATTATTCATCGGCTGCCTCAACTTCTTTGGTAGGTCGGACAAGGAAACGCGAGCCTGTACCCTTTTTGCTGACGTCCAGTTCTGAAATGCCCAGTTCACGCGCCAAAATGTGCGTGACACGCGGCATATCAAAACCGCCCTGGCAGCGGCCAGTGCCCAACCAGGTGCGGCGCTTGATGCTGTCATATGTGCGCGCTGGCACCAGTGAATGGATTTCGGCGACGATCTCGCCTTCAGTCACATTCTCGCAGCGGCAGACCACCTTTCCATAACGGTCATCCTTTGCGATCACTTGCCGGCGCTGGTCGTGCGTCATATGGCGGAACTGCGGGCGAGCCGGGCGGATGGGATTCCATTCCTTCTTTTCTTTAAGATCTTCTCCGGCGTCATTTAACAAATCCACAACACGCTGTGCAATAGCCGGGGAAGAGGTGAGCCCGGGTGATTCGATGCCGCCCAGGTTGACCAACCCCTGTACTTTTTGCGGGATCTCCACAATGAAATCATGGTGATATGAAACGCCGGGAGTCTCGCAGGGGGCATTACCGGTTGCGCGCAGCCCGGCAAAGATGGCGATCACATGGCGCACTTCCACAGCCGGAACCAGCTTTTTTCCGCCCGACAGTACCTCGGCCAGCCCTTCAGGGGTATTGGCATTGTCGGTCTTGTCTTCCTGATCCCGCGCTGTCGGGCCGAGCACGGTGTTGCCATGAACGGTAGCGGTTGCTAAAATACCCTTGCTCACAGCGGTCGGCACAGGAAAATAAACTGACCTCAATTGAAATTCCGTGCGGTCAATGATCAGGTATTCGCCTTTACGCGGAGTAATGTGGAATTCAGGGCGCACAGCGGCCTGATGCATGACCATATCTGAATTCAGACCGGCGGCATTGATCGCCCAGCGGCAGGAGAAATCTCCGCGGTTGGTGCGGATGCCTATGATACGTGGACCTGCCATAATGAAATCTATAAAGGCAGTTTCACGCAGGATCTTTACGCCATTCATTACAGCGTTTTCTGCGGCTGCCAAAGTGAGCCCAAACGGGTCGCACATCGCGCCTGTTTCGGCAAACAAGGCGCCGCTGACCAACGGATTGATCAGCGGTTCGCGTTTGCGCATTTCGTCCGCTGAAAACATGCGCATGCCCGAAACACCATTGCAGATGCCGCGCTGATAAAGCGCATCCAGTTTGGGAAGTTCTTCATCCCCAACTGCTACAACATAATCACCGCTGTTCTCGTATGCAAAGTTGAGTTCCGAGGCCAACAACGACCACATGGGAACAGCAGCCACATTCAGGGCGGCTTTCAGGGAACCGGTGACCGGATCATACCCGGGATGAACCAGGGCGGTATTGGACGCTGAGGTGACTGAACCGATATCCTCTTCTTTATCGATCAGCAAAATTTTTAATTGATAACGCGAGAGAAAACGCGCGGTCAAGCAGCCTACAACGCCCCCGCCAATAATAATGATGTCGTAATTTTCAGGCAAAATGTCTCTCCAAAAAAGGTATAAAAAACCCATGTATTATAGAAGAAATCAATAAATCGTGTACGCTTAAAGTCATATTTATCAAAACTATCTTTCATCAAAAAAATTGGTGTACCTATAATTAATTATCATGAAAGAACATCAATTGGAACGGAGGTACTTATGAAAACAGTAAGTTGGGCGCTGTTTATCGTGTGCCTGGGATTGACCGCCTGCTCACGAGGGCAGGCTGCCCGGCCCGAAGACTTCAGCCTGACCCTTGAATGGGATACGGGAGCTTTGCCGCCTCCTTACCATTACTCTTATATTATTTCGATTAGTCCGGATTTCTCTGGTACATTTTCATTTCAACCCGGTTACGCGCCTGATAATTCAGACGATCTATGGGAGACTACATTCGATCTTCAAAACTCAGATATGGATGCTCTTTATGAAACTCTGGCCGAAAAAGGGGTGTTTCGCTCAAAGTGGTCAACCGGCCAGCCGCTGCTGGGCGGGCAGGGCACAAGCCTGATGATCAATGTTGGCAAGGAGAAATATGTGATCCCCAGCGTTTCCATTTTAGCCCGCCAGGAGCGCGAGAAGGTTGAAGAGGTGATCGAAATCATCAGGGGATATGTGCCGAAACCCATCTGGGATGAGATGGATGTACGCCGGGCAGAATTTGAAGCGGGATTTGAATATTAGATGAGGAAAGAAAAGTCAAAATTCCAAGTCTTGCCTTGTTACCTTGATTTTCTTAAAATTTTCGAAGGTCATATCTTTCATGTCCAAACCAAGCTTTTCTTTTAAATTATTAAAAAGAGCCAGATAGCTGAGTGCGCTTCTGCTTTCCCAATCCAGATCTAAAAGAGCCGCTGCATACTTGATGCTTCCGATATCCGCTCCTTCCAGCTCGCAGAAATGACCGAAGGGCATTTCATCCAGCGAGATCTCCACATCACCCAGCATGTAAGCGCTGCGGTATTTTTCATACACCAGCATCAGCTCAAAGCCTAACTTTTCCAGAATGGTGCGCGCGGTAACCAGGTCACTGACCTCAATTTCAAGCTCCTCACGCGCATTGACCTCTCCCGACAGGTTGGCGGCATCCTTCCATGTCAGGCGGCAGATCTTGTCCTGCCGCAAGCGCAAGGTCTGAAAAGATCTGCTTAAGCGCCGGTCCGGTGTATCAAAGCGTAAGTTAATCTCAAGGCATCGTTCCAGTTTGAGGCGAGCCCCTTGTGCGATCAGCCGCTCCTCAAATGTCTTAAGATCATGCAGATAGAACTTGACTTCCTGTTCCAGTTTATGGCTCATCAGATCTCACCTTTTGCCTAAAGTCTGTTTTATTGATCAGCAGGAACATCCAACCCAGCGTTACCGCGGTGATAAAAAAAGCAGAAAAAAGCTGGTTGAAAAACGCTTCCCGCAAACTCAGCCAAATACGGTCTGCCCAGAACCAGAATATGAAGATAAACCCGAGGATACGATTGTAACGAGCGCTGGTCTTGAACTTTAACAGCAGGAAAATCCAGGCGAGCGTGAAACCCAAACCCAGCAACCCGCCGGTAATGGCAAAGTAAAGCGGACGCGGCCAAATATTCAATTCGATCAGATAGTTCCAGTAATCTAATGATTCATGCAACCGCAACCAGCCGATAAGCGCATAAATGGGCAGCAGGAAAAGTAAAATGATCCTGCGCCAGGCGCCGTTTTTCCGTTCAGCCTCGTTTTTTTTCATCATAAAAGATACTTCTGCTGGTCTGGGTGGATTATAGCATCCAGCCCTGTGATCCTTCCCGAAGTGGAAGCTGGACCAGCATGATATACTGCATGGGAAATCTGACTCCAAGGAGGACTATGAAAAATGACCAGACCTCAAGAGGAAATCTCTCCGCAAGTATTTGATCATCTGGTTCAGCTGGCAGCTCTGGAACTGGAAAGCAGCCAGGCAGAGTACTTAAGGCATGAATTGAACAAGCAGTTGACATCCATCCGCGAGTTGGGGGCCATACAGTTGGATCATGATCTGCCTGCCGCTTCACACGGGGTGCCTTACCCGCCGGAGCACAAGCCCGCCCTTCGTGATGATATCTGGGAGGCCTGCCCGGAAGTCGAAGCCATCACTGCCCAGACGCCCCAGTTCGAAGAAGGCTATATTATCGTCCCTGATATTCCGCATACCACCCTGGAGTGACCATGGAACTTTGCGACCTTTCCGCATTTGAAATTGCACACATGCTGCGCGCCAGAAAGACCTCGGCATTGGAGGTTGTGGATGCCTGCCTTACACGTATTGAAGCAGTGGACGGCCGACCTGGCGCGCTGGATAATGAACCTGAAACCGAAGCAGATACGCACAAGATCCATGCCTTTATCAGCCTGATGCCCGAAAAAGCACGGGCGCGCGCACGGGAGATAGACAGCCAATTTGCCGCAGGCGAGGATCCTGGTCCGCTCGCGGGAATTCCTTTTACGGTAAAGGACATTTTCTGCGTGAAGGATACGCCTTCCACAGCCGCGTCGAAAATGCTGGCTAATTTCGTATCGCCTTACACTGCAACACCTGTTCAGCGTATGCTCAAGGCAGGCGGGATCCCGCTTGGCAAGGTTAACCTGGATGAATTCACACACGGCTCATCCACTGAATCATCGGCCTTCAAGCCCTCCACACGCAATCCCTGGAATCCTGCACATGTTCCCGGCGGATCATCGGGAGGAAGCGCGGCTTCTGTTGCGGCAGGTGAAGCTTATCTTTCGTTAGGTACCGATACTGCCGGGTCCATCCGCCAGCCGGCTGCGTTCTGCGGTGTGATCGGCTTTAAGCCCACTTACGGGCGCGTATCCCGTTACGGGCTGATCGCGTTCGGTTCTTCGCTTGATTGCCCCGGGCCGGTGGCGCGCAGAGCGGCAGATGCCGCCCTGATGATGAACGCCATCGCCGGAGCGGACAGGCAGGACGCCACCGCGGCGGAAGTGCCAGTACCGGATTATCTGGCAGGGATTGATAAGGATATCAAAGGCATGCGCATCGGGCTTTCACCTGATTATTTTCGCATCACCTTCCCTGACGCGCGATCCGGCAATTATCATGAACAGGAAGTCCCGGATGATATCAAAGCCGCTGTGCTCAAGGCGGTGGAAGTTTATCGAACGCTGGGCGCGGAGATCGTTGAAGATGTACCCATGCCCAATACGCGCTATGGCATCCCGGCCTATTTTGTCATCAGCCGCGTGGAAGCCGCATCGAACCTGCACCGCTTTGACGGAGTGAAATACGGCTACCGCACACAAAGACCGGTTAATGAATTGAAAGATCTATACCAGCGTTCGCGCGGAGAAGGTTTTGGCCTGCAGCCCAAACTGCGCATCCTGATGGGTATGTACGTCAGCGCCGCGCAATACAGCGAGCAGTACTACCGCCGGGCGCTGCGCGTGCGCACGCTCATTCGCCGCGACTTTGACGATGCTTTTGATCCTAAAGGGAAATACCGGCTGGATGCGCTGCTGACGCCCACCACACCCACCACGGCCTACCCGATGAAGGGCGTTTACGGCGATTCGGTGCTGATGCAGTATGGCGACCAGCTCACTGTACCGGCCAACCATTCCGGTTCACCCGGCATTTCCTTCCCGGGCGGATTCGACGCTGAAGGACTGCCGATCGGATTGCAGCTGCTGGGTGCTGACTTTTCTGAGGGAAAATTGCTGCAACTGACACATGCATACGAGAAAGCCACAGCAGACTCGGATTGGCGCAAAGTGCGCCCTGCCATCCTGAGAGGAGGTGCCGCATGACCGACTATGAAGCTGTGATCGGCCTGGAGACTCATATCCAGTTGAACACGCGCACCAAGGTTTTCTGCTCCTGCAAGGCGAATTCATGGGAAGACGCGCCGAATACCAACATCTGCCCTGTTTGCGCCGGGCTGCCCGGAGTGCTGCCGGTCTTCAACAAGGCAGTTGCCGAGAAAGCGGTTCTGCTGGCTGAAGCCATGCATGCCGCAATCCAGCCGGTATCCTGTTTTGACCGCAAGAACTATTTCTATGCCGACTTACCCAAGGGTTTTCAGATCTCACAGTTCCATATGCCGCTGGCCAAAAGGGGTTTTGTCGACCTGCCCATCCCGGCTGCAGCAGACCCGGAGGACAAAGGCTATATCTGCCACGTGCGCATCAACCGGCTGCATATTGAAGAAGATGCCGGCAAGACCAAAAACGCCGGCCGGCGCAGGCTGGTGGACTTTAACCGCTGCGGCGTGCCGCTGGTTGAAATGGTCACTGAACCCGACCTGCGCACTGCCGACGAAGCTGCACAGTACCTGATACGCCTGCGCCAGCTGCTGCGTTGGTTGGGCGTCTCGGATGCCGACATGGAAAAAGGCAACCTGCGCTGCGATGCGAATGTGTCCATCCGTATCAAGGGCAGCGAAGTTCTTAACCAGAAGACCGAAATTAAGAATGTCAACTCCATTGATGCCGTACGTGACGCCATCCGCAAGGAGATCGAGCGCCAGAGGCGCGATGTGGAAGAAGGCAAACCCATTGAATCCTGGACACTGGAATGGGATGAGGATAGCGGCACGCTGCGCAAAATGCGCTCAAAGGAAAGCGAGGCGGATTACCGCTACTTCCGCGAGCCGGACCAGCTGCCGCTGGAGATCAGCCCGGAGTGGAAAGCACAGATCCTGGCGGAATTCCCGGAGCGTCCCCTTGAACGGCGCCAGCGTTTTATGACTGAATACAGCCTGCCCGAGTATGATGCCGATATCCTGACCCTGGAACGCGGACTTTCGGATTATTTTGAAAGTGCAGCCAAAGCCTATAAAGGCGAAGCCAAGAAAGTATCCAACTGGCTGATGAATGACGTCCTGCGCATGATCAATGAGCAGAGGCTGGATATAAAACAAATAAAACTGACACCGCAATTCCTAGCTGAACTGATCAGCCTGGTTGATGCGGGCGCGATCAACATCACCACCGGCAAAATACTGCTGCAGAAGATCAACGAAAGCGGCAAGGCACCTAAAGTACTGGTTGAAGAACTGGGATTGGCGCAGGTGACCGATGACAGCGCCATCCGCGCCGCCTGCCAGAAGATCGTGGATGCCAACCCCAATGAGGTTGCGGCGTATAGAGGCGGCAAAGAGACCCTGATGGGCTGGTTTGTGGGCCAGGTGATGCACGAGATGAAGGGCAAGGCTGACGCGAAAATCGTCGGGCAGATCCTGAAAGAATTGCTCTCTTAAAGAAGTTTTTTCAAAAACAAGAATTTTTAGAGAAAAAAAGCCGGGATGCGCCCCGGCTTTTGTATAACCGTATGTAAAAAATTATTCTTTGATCTGTTCAGCAAGGTACATCTGAATACCGATCTGGCTTATCTGGTCTTTCTGGGCTTCCAGCCAGTCAATATGTGCTTCTTCGTCCTTCAATATTTCCTTCAAAAGTTGTTCAGTCCCGTTATCTCCGAGCTCCGAACTCAGCTTGATGCCGTCATTATAGGATTTGATCGCGCCAAATTCTGCGTCCCAGTCATGACCAATCTGTTTTTCCACATCAGAGCCAATATTTATTTTTTTGTAGGAACTGACAATTGGCATACCCTCAAGATAAAGGATACGGGCAATCAGTTTCTCGGCGTGCTTCATTTCGTCAATAGCGCGCTTTTCAACTGTTTCAGCCAAGCGGGAATATGACCAGTCGTCATCCATCTCCGCGTGCACCATGTACTGATTAACTGCAGTGAGCTCATCTGAAAGAAGATCATTCAATTTTTCAAGAATTTTTTCATTACCTTTCATTGCAACCTCCTGGATTATTGATTTCGCAATTCAAAACTTATTATAGCATTTCTAACATATTCAACCTACAATACCTCAAGCACCGGGTTAAGCATCACAGCGCACGTAAAGTCAGAATGGCTTAGCAGTTAAGTAGGACCAAATTAGGAGTAGATTTTCAAATCAGCTCTATATTCACCTCACATAATATTTAGAATATTCCTCGTATCATCAAAAGAAAACCAAAGATGATCATCGGAATGCCCAGCGGGGCGGTAATGACCAGGATAGTCAGCACAACACCGACGATCATCATTGCCAGCCCGAAAACCGCGGCTACAAGCCGGCCGGTCAATTTGATGATACCTTCGATCAGATCCAGCAGAGCTTTAAGAGGCCAGAGCAGCCAGGGAGTAGTTTGCACGTTATTCTTCATTTCTTCCTCGTACTGATTAATACGAAAGTTCTGCCATTTGGTTTTGAACAACTTAAGCGCAACCACAGGATTCGTGCTGCGTATATGAGATATAGATTATCAAAAAAGGAGAATAACAATGTCTGACAACAATGTTAAACGGCTCTACCGCTCCAGGGACAACCGCATGATCTCCGGCGTCTGCGCCGGTTTGGCTGAATACGTGGATGTCGACCCCACCATCGTGCGCCTGCTGTTTGTGCTTGGTTTGTTTGCCGGCGGTGCCACCTTCTGGGCGTACCTGGTGATGATGCTGGTCGTGCCCGAAGAGCAGTAGATCTGGAATGCTTAAGGCCCCAATAAAAAACCGGCGCGAGCGCCGGTTTTGGTTTAATTCTCTGGCTTAGTGTTAGGGTGAGGCGATAACGTACGCCTTCCAGTCCAGTTCTTCTAGCGACCGGATCGGAACTGAGCCAACGCGCATGGCGCGCAGGGTATAACGGTTGGCTTGCAGACAGTCCCAAACCTGGCGGGCGGCTTCCTGGCCATGCAGTTCGATCAGCAGCAATGGCCGGGCTTCCTTGAGCAAGCGCGGCATGCCGGCCAGCGCAAGGCCCTCGCCCCCCTCAATATCCATTTTGATTACTGCGGGCGGCGGATTCCCCTGTTGAAAAACAAAATCATCCAGCGCGATCCCGGCAACCTGGATAGCCTGCGTGTAATGTTCATCACGCCCGGCAGATCCCTTTGCTTTGCCCATCGCACCGGACGCGTGAGCCAGAAAGGTAACATCCCCGGGCTTATTCACCACCGCAGCATGAACAATCTGAATCCGGTCCTGTAAGGTATTTAGAGCAACGTTCTGAGACAGGCGCTCAATGTTGGCGGGCAGCGCCTCAAAAGAAACCACCCTGCCGCTTTCCCCGCTCAGCCGGGCTGCCATCAGGCTGATGTAACCGATGTTGGCGCCAAGGTCATAGACCACCATGCCCGATTTTATATATTGCTGCGCGGCGATCTGCAGGTCGGGCTCATACGTGCCCAGCCAGTAATCCTTTTCAGCGTGCAGATCAAGATGCATGCGCAACCCTGCGAGCACCCCGGCGGCAATCTTTACTTCAGTAATGCCTTGCGGCGCGGCTTTGTTGAGAGAGCCGCGAATCAGCCGGGCGAGGAAAGGGATCCTGTAAAAGGCGCGTTTGACCGGCGCGGGCAGGATACGCGCAGCCCAGGCAGCGGACCTCAACAGGATATTATCTTTATCAGACAAGAGTCAAGACCCACTTTATTTGAAATTCGGATGAGGGTGGCATGCGAGATCTACCCTTTTGGCCAGGATTCTTTTAGGCGCTGATAGGTATCACACAGATCTTCAGGCAGTACGCGTGTGCCGCTGACGGAGGTCATAAAATTGGTGTCGCCGCCCCAGCGCGGGACGACGTGAAAGTGGATGTGGTTGGTAATTCCCGCACCCGCCACCGCGCCCAGGTTGGCGCCGATGTTAAAGCCTTCAGGTTTATAAACAGTGTTTATAGCAGCGATCGCCTGGCGGATCAGGCACATTACCTCAGCAAGCGATGCATCATCCAGTTCTGCCATAGTGCTGGCGTGGGTGTAAGGCACCACCATTACATGGCCGCTGGTGTAGGGATAGCGATTGAGGATCACAAAAGCCAGCTTGCCGCGCATAACAATAAGGTTGTCCACACCGTCTTCCCGTTGAACGGCTTTACAGAAGATACAGCCGCGCGGGGTTTTCTGCCGGCCGATATATTTCATGCGCCAGGGCGACCAGATGTGATCCATAGGCTTTGATTTTCCTTTCAGAAATATTCTATCCCATTTGGCGGACCAATTGACACCAGTTCCCATAAAGAGTATGCTAATCCCATGGAAAATGATCCATTGGCTTCAACCCCGCAGGTGTATTCGGTCGCAGATCTGACCGCATACATCCGTGCGGTGCTGGAAAGCAACGAAAACCTGGCGAATGTATGGGTGTCGGGCGAGATCTCCAACCTTTCACGGCCATCATCCGGTCATATCTATTTCACCCTTAAGGATGCGCATGCCTCACTGCGCTGTGTGATCTGGCGCGAGCAGGCGCGCTGTCTGAGCGCCGCCTTGCGCGACGGTATGGCGGTGGAAGCACATGGTGCGGTGAGCGTCTATGAGCAGGGCGGGCAGTACCAGTTATATGTGGATGGACTGCGTGCTGCCGGTGAGGGCTTGCTGTATCAGGAATTCCTGCGTCTGAAAGCCAGGCTGGAAATGGAAGGCCTGTTTGACGAAGAACGCAAACGCCCGCTTCCGCGCCTGCCAAAGGTCATCGGCGTAGTCACCTCAGCCAGCGGCGCCGCTTTTCAGGATATCCTCAACATCCTGCGGGTACGCTGCCCGCTGGTTGAGGTTGTGCTGGCGCCCGTTCCCGTCCAGGGCGAATCTGCCCCGGCGTTGGTCATAGCGGCGATCGAGGCGCTGAACTATTCTGAAAAACCTGATGTCATCATTATCGGACGCGGCGGCGGTTCGCTGGAAGACTTGTGGGCTTTTAATGATGAGCGTGTGGTACGGGCAGTAGCCGCATCAATAGTGCCGGTCATCAGCGGCGTCGGGCATGAGACCGACTTCACACTGACAGACTTCGCGGCTGACCTGCGTGCCTCCACACCCACCGGGGCGGCTGTGCTGGCTGTGCCGGATATGGCCGACCTCCAGTCTGAATTGCGCTCTCTTGCGCTTCAGCTTTCACGAATAACGAAAACTGGAATCGATGAAAGGCGTTATCACCTGACAGAAAACGCCCACCGACTCGAAGGTCTTTCACCGCGCTGGCAGGTTCGGCAGGGTATGCAGCGCCTGGATGACCTGTCGCTGAGGCTGGCAGCCGGGATCAAAACACTCCTGCGCGCTGAAAGCGCTCGCCTGGATTCCATTAGCGCGAGTTTGAAAGCGCTGGATCCATATAACGTTTTGCGACGCGGTTACGCCCTGGTCCGTGATGAGAGCGGCGTGGTGGCAGCGTCCATTCAACAGGTAAAATTAGGCCAGTGCGTGAATGTGCTCCTGCACGATGGCGCTTTTGACGCTTCTATAAATGAGATCAAGAAATAATTTGAGGGAAAAACCGATGGCAAAAACATCTGCGTCCGTACAGGACATGAGCTATGAACAGGCATTAGAGGAACTTGAAATCCTGCTTTCTGCTTTGGAAGGTGAATCCAGAGATCTGCAAGGCACCATGGCCATGTTCGAGCGCGGCAAGGCACTGATCGCACACTGTCAGGAACTGCTGGAAAAAGCGGAGCTTAAGGTGCGCCAGTTGACTGCTGAAGGGGAAGAGACTGAGCTTGAGGAAAAGAACTGATATGCTGTGCAGCCTCATTCATAACAATGTGCTTATAGCTGCCATCCTGTCCTGGGGCATCGGGCAGTTCCTTAAGGCGCCGCTGGATTATTTTTTTAATAAGAGATGGAATTGGGGCATCATTTTCAGCCCCGGCGGCATGCCCAGTTCTCATTCGGCGCTGGTTACTTCAGTAACCCTGGCGATCGGACTACAGGAAGGTTTTGGTTCACCCCTTTTCGCGCTGTCATTTGCCATCAGCATGGTCGTTATTTATGATGCCGCCGGTGTGCGACGACAGGCGGGCATCCATGCTGAACGCATTAATGAAATGATGAAATCTCTTTTTGAAGGCACCGGCATTCCCGAAAAAGAATTAAAAGAAGTACTCGGCCACACGCCTTTTGAGGTCATCACCGGTGTCATTCTGGGTATCGTCATCAGCGTTGTGCTCTTCTGGCTGCTTCCAATCAGCCCGGCCACATCGTGCTGATCGTTTTATCCCGATTAAAATCACCTTTATTTGCGCTTTTGATCTCATTCCAGAACTGCTGATCATAGCGCCTGGAGCGCACCAGGATGGGCATGGGAACACCCCAGCCCAGCAGCAGCACCTCTTCTTTGGGCTGCAGGCGCGCCAGCATGCCGCGCAGCGCATCGCGTGAAGCCAGGCCTGAGAGTGCCGCGCTGACATCATCGTCATCCCCCAGCCAGCCGCACACGCGCGTTCCAAGCTGCGACATAACCTCGTCATAGATCTGCGACGGGCGTTGGTCAATGACCAGCAGCGTGACATAATACTTGCGCATTTCGCGGGCGATGGTGCTGAAGGTAGTCTGCGCCGCCATCTCACGATTGAGTAGCTTGTGGGCTTCTTCCACGGCGATCACCAGAGGGCGCGGTTCGGGGGCGCTCTGGCTGCGGAAGGCATTGGTCAGCTTTTCCCATTCGTCGCGGATGCGGCGTGTGAGCAAATTGGAAACCAGCAAATAGTCGAGGTCTGTCTCGTGCCTGCCGAAGGAGAGTACGATATGCTTGCCCTTCTTCAAGGCCTCGATGATGTCACGGATGCTGTCAGAAGGAGGGTTTTCAATGATGTAATCCAGATTGAAAACGCGTTTAAGCTTGCTGTGCAGCCCTTCGGCTGCCATAACATTAACTCCATTGCTGTTCGCCCAGTGGGCAACGCTGCCTGGCGCCGGCACTTTCTTGCCATCGGCGTCCTCAACCCAGGCATCAGTTTTCATCTCCTTAAATTCCTTGAACCAGCCATCCTGCCCAAAGGAGGTCACCAGGGCATCCAGTGTGGTCGGGGTGGTTTCTTTCAGGTTCAGCTCGCGCGTCAGCAGTTCGATATCAGCAGTGGTGATGTCGCTGTAATCCAGAACCAGGTTGAAATCCGGTACGGTTTCACGAATCTTTGTATCAGCACCGAGACCGACGATCTGAACTTTGGCGCGTCCGAAAGCGGTACGCAGTCCGATCACATTCTTGCCTGTGTCTGAGGCGGTGTCGTCCAGCCCGTATTCATTGTGCATGTCATATACAAGAACCGAGGCTTTGTCGTGGTCGATCAGGCCTGTCAGTAAAATACGCGTCAGGAAAGATTTGCCGGTGCCGGTAGCGCCGAAAATGCCTGAAGAGCGCTGCACGAATTTTTCCAGGTTTAGGCAGACCGGATGATTCTGCTCGCGGGTAGTGCCAACGGTAAAATTTCCCGGTTGCCCGGGGTCGCCAAAGATCTCGGCGATATCCCCGGAAGCGGCCAGGCGCGCCTGCGCGTGGTGAGCGGGCAGGGTTTTGACTGGCATGGGGCGCGGCTCTTCTTTGTCGCCTGCGTCAATAGGCGCACGCCAAACAGGATAAGCCTTGGCATAATCTGCACCTTCGGGATCAGGGCCGCGTTCAAGCATCAGCGCGGGCATTACTACCAGATTTGTGAACAAGGTCTGCCCGTGCAGCAGCGCTGCCAGGGCTGGCGGCAGACGAGTTTCGCTTTGTTCGTCGGCAAAGCGCGGGTCGGTGGCGCCCAGCTGCAGATCGATGGCGATGCCGTAGAACTGCCAATCACCGCTTTCAATGACAATAAACGAACCTTCCTGAACCTCATGCGCCGGTACGGTGAGGCGCACGTTCAGGTTTTCTTTTAATCCCCCGCTGACCACGTAACCTACCGATTGGGGGGGATTTTCAGAGGATGTTTTTAATTCTGCCATGGCTGACTCCCTTAATCTTCTACCGCAAAACCCGGATAGGCATCGGCGATTGCGCCCAGCACCGCCGTGAGCGCCGCGTGATTATCACGCAGCAGAGTGATGATCTCCTGGATGGCTTCCTTAGCCCAGACCGCATTGGCTTCGGCGGCATGCGCCTTGCCCGCCTGCATCAGGTGCGCGGCCAGCAGATCAGGTGCGGGCAGGTCCAGCGCACCCAGGATGTGGCGCAGATAACTGAAGCGTCCGGAGGATGTGAAAGCACGGATCTCTTCATCCGGGCAGGTGAACATACGGTCAAGAGATAATGGCGGACGGGGCGGCAGCAGGTGCGAAACCCTGCCATTGTCAGAAGAACCGATGAAAAGCACGCTCAATTCCACAGGAACATTGCGGTTCAGGCGGTTATCCTGAATGACTTCTTCGGGCAGACTGTCTGAAGCGGCCAGCTGGCGTACCAGCCCGTCATCGTCAATATGGATATCGGTCACCAAACCATACGCTTTTAGGCCGTTATCCAGCGGGATGCTGACCATTGAACCGAAAGCCGGAAAAGGCTGATTGATCTGGCAACCAGCCACACATCCGCGGGTATTGGCGCGCAGCAGGCGCCCGATATGAATTTCGCTCATTTTGCCATCCTTGTCCTTGATTGCAGTTCTTTGGCGCTTAGTTTGTTGGATTGAGTGCTAATCCCCAGCCCATGGCGCTGAAGCTCGAGCGCCAGGCGGGCGATCAACTGTTCTTTTTCATCAAAATGCACCACCGCTTCTTCATGCGCCCGGTGCAGCAGGTAAGGGTAGGGGCGGGTACCCATCAGGCGGCACTGCTCAAGCAGAGCGTTCTGGAGCAGGCTGACCCGATCCGCATCAGCAGCCACCCAGGCGGGAATTTCAACACGAGCAAGCCACGGGAATTTCTTGCTGCCAACATTCAGATAAAAAAAATGTAGTGCCAGATCGCCCGTGTACTTCTGGCTCGAAGTGGACCACAGCTCAAAAATCGCCGAGCGTTGACCGGGTTCAAGCACTGCGCTAAACAAAACCAGGTCATCCAGTCCATCCAGATGAAATTTTTCATCCAAAGATTCAAGCATTTTGATCACCAGAGGCGAGCGCTGCCGGTCGGTATATCCGGCTATGATTGCTTTATTACTCCGCAAATCACGTAACGCTGATTGATACATATCAAAGGCATTGGCAAAATCCGCCGCACTGCGCGGTTGATGGAAAAGCTCCAGAGGTCCGTCACCGAGCGCGATGACCTGATGACCGGAGTCATTCTGCCATTCCGCCAGGACACGCAATTCCTCAACATCGCGTTTCAATGAGACCAGGTCTTCGCTGACCTGATCCAGTTCGATCTGACCACTGGCATCTGTAAGGAAGCGTGTGAAAACCTCCACTTGCGGGGCCCGCCCGCTGCCAGGTTCATAACACAACCGGCTGGTGTTGATCAGCGCAACCGGCAGGGCATCATGCGGATCGGGGATGATCTGTGAGCCATCAGACGTCAGTAAAATATAATTTGAATCTGTTACCGGGATATCTACCGCAGAATCTGCAGGTTCATATGAAAGCAGTGCAGTGCGGTCGCCTTGCCGGCTTCCTGTAATTTTTTCATTGAGCGTAGAACGGATACCGGTATGCTGCCGGCCGCACATATGCAATAATTCAAGAGCGATCTTCAATTTGGCGTCGAGATCCTGACTGTTCATGACAGCGCGCTGGCCGTATTGTTCGATCTGCGGTTGTAGCTGAAGATAGTTAAGCGGCATACGGGGATCCCCATTCTGACTCGGCCATGATGGTGATTATATCGGAAACATTTTTCATCGCAAGGTTAAATGAAAAAAAGGAAGGCGAGGGCGACCTTCCTTTTTTCGCATTCAAAGGACTTGCTTAAGGTTTTACCGCTTCCACCCAATCGAACGCAGCATCCAATGTCTGGCCATAACCTGCAAAGCCAAAGCCGATGGTACCTTCGCTGAATGAATTATCTTGTACGGCAAGCGGGCGTTTTTCCCAGTAGGGCTGTTCGCCATTAATAAAGACAGTAATGACATCACCAACGCAGGACAGGGAGAACACGTTCTTGTCCAGCCCGCTTTTAATCAGAGAACTGCCGACACGTTTTTCAATGAAACTTGTATATGCGTTACGGCCTTCGTTCTTCTTGTACTGGTCAAAACGCAGAAGTTCATAGTATCCGCTGCTGCTGATGCGGAATTCATACCAGCCAGCTTCTGTGGCGCGGCAGATAAGCGAGAAAGCATTGTCAAGCTGGCCGGAGTTTTCAACCTGCGCCTGCACGATAACATCTTTATACGCATGCTTTTTGTTCAGGAAAACATAGTTGACATCATTGGGCGGCAAAGTTTGCATGCGAAACTTGCCATTGACCTGCGAGCTGACCAATTGTTCTTCAAGGCCTGAAATGACTTTCAAGCCCCAATCATTGTTGATATCTTTATCAAGCTCATCGCGGAAAAAGGCGGCATCTGTAAGTACAGCTTCGGTTGGCCTGGGCTTGATCTCCTGAAGCTCCATTTCCTCAGCATTTTTTGCAGCGCTGCCAATCCCCAGGCTCGGCAATCCGCCGCAAGCTGAAAGAAAAAGTGCTCCTGCGATCAACAGAGCAAAGATTTTTGTTTTCATTTTTTCTCCTTTTGCATCAATAACGATCATTTGGGTGGTATGTTGGTCATACCACTATACCATAAGTTTAAGACTTTTTTAAAATTTGTCAATAGGGAAAAAATGATTAACCGTGGATGAACAAGGATAAAAAAATCGATATAGATCGATGAATTATTTCTTTATTCAGCACGATTTTTGCCGGGTAAAAAATATCCATATTTTCCAATTGAATATTTTACAATTCGTGGTATATTAGCTGTATAACAATAGATCGAAAAAAGCAAATCCGGTGAAAACCGGTGGCGCAAAGCCATGGGTCTAAAACGCAAGTGATGACTGCCAGGCTGCTGAAGATCTTTTTTGTTATTAAGCGGCGGGAAAAGATGAATAATCAACCGCTGTAAAAAGGAAAAGATGAACGCAAGAAAATTAATAACCTTATCCATCATCGCCGCTTTTACGCTCACGGTGTGCCAATTAGACTCAGCATCGGCAATGTCTGAAACCAACAATCAAAATTCTTCTCCAGACCCGATTGCAACTCCGATACCTGAAACCGCAGGTGTATCTGAAGATTCAGATGATCAGGTGCGGCCAACCAATGAGCCGGAAAGCACTGTACAAGAACTTGGCGCCGCACATGAAGCGGAGTCATCCATAAATCCTCTGACCGGCCTTCCTGTCGAGGATCCTGAAAATCTGCTGCTGCCCCCGGCGCTGGTGTCGGTAACCAACTTTCCACCCTCCGCGCGCCCTCAGGCCGGGCTCTCATACAGCCCGATGGTGTTTGAAATGTTCATCGGCGAAGGCATGACGCGCTATCTGGCACTGTTTTACGGCGACTATCCACGCTCATCAGTCCCGGATACTGGAGAACTGCCGATACCTGTGGTCGGACCTGTCCGATCCGGGCGCCTTCCCTATGAACACATCCGCAAACTTTACAACGGATTCATTGTCATGGCTTCTGCCTTTTCCAAAGTGGCTGCACAATTAAAGGATTACGTCAATGTGTATGGCGATGACAACCATGATATCAACAGCGCCCTTATGCCGGTGGACAGACTGAAGGATGTGGCAAAAGCCAACCAGAAAGCTTTGGGTGAAATGAACCTGAGCGGCATGGTATTTGATCCCCAGATCCCGAAGGATGGAAAGAAAGCGCAATCCCTGTGGATCTTCTATGCCTTTAAGAACCAGATATTCTGGCGTTTTAACGAAACAGACGGCTCTTATCACCGCTGGCAGGACAACGCCGATGGCGCTACCTTTATCGAGCAGACAGACCGCCTGAATGGCGAACCGCTGACTTACGAAAATGTTGTGGTACTTTTCACCGATCATGATGTTCAGAAGGTAACCCTGATTGATCTGGAGCTTTTATATGTTAAACGCGGCAAGGCACTGCTCTTTAGAGATGGCGTAATGCAGGAAATTTACTGGACCACTTTGAGCGAGGAATATGAGAAAACTACTGGACGGCTGCGCCCGATCAGATTCATGGACGCGGATGGTGTTCCGATCGCTTTCAAGCCCGGCCAGACCTGGGTAGAGATCGTGCCGAATTACGTGGCTTATTGGGAGACCGTGAACTCGGAAAAGTATAACCAGCTGGCAGCAGGGCGAAGCAAGGGTTCCGGTTATTGGGGCGTTTACTTCAAACTTGGGAATTGATTGATATTTGTTCCCAGGCATATATGTCTGGGGGCTATGAGGTTGTTTTAAGGCGGTCATTCCCGACCGCCTTTTCTTATACCCACACATTACTTTCCTTTCAGTCGGGGCAACATTGCTTCGAAAGTACTATGGTCTCGGAAAATGCATGGGCTACAAAGCGCTTTTCGCCGGGAAGTGATCCTTGAACATTGCGGAATATTTGGATAGAAGTAACAACATTCTATCGTAAAGGTTTTTGGTGATCCTGATAATAGTCACATAAATCCTTCAATGGGCAGCGCCCGCATTCCGGCTTGCGCGCATGGCAGATATCGCGACCAAGCCGGATGAGGTTCAAATGGCCGGGACCGTACTGGTCAGGCTTAAACAATCTTTCCAGCCAGATATGTGTGTCTTCAACATTCATCTTGTCAGGGCGCAGCCCAAGCCGCTCGCTGACGCGGTAAACATGGGTATCCACCGGAAACGCAGGGATCCCCAGTGCAAACTGCAGCACAATAGCAGCCGTCTTGGGCCCGACACCTTTAAAGCGGCTCAACCAGGCATGCGCCTGATCTCGCCCAAAACTGCTCAAAAATTCCAGGTCGAGGCAGCCGCGCTCTTCGGTGATCTGGCGCAGAATAGCCTGTATGCGCGGGGCTTTCTGATTGGCCAGGCCTGCCGGGCGGATGGCTTCGATCACATCATCAACAGGCGCGTCGCGCACTGCTTCCCATACAGGGAAAATCTCCTTCAGGTGGTTGAAAGCGACATCACGGTTGACGTCGTTGGTATTCTGTGAAAGGATGGTAGAAACCAGTTCATCCAATGCTGATAGCGGGGGGCGCCAATCAGGCAGGCCAAATTCACCTGCCAGTATCTGGAATATTTTTTGCGCTTTAGCTGTAAGCTGTCCGTCAGGCGGCGGAACTTCCAGTTTTCTGACCATTATCCGAGAGCCGCCAGAGATCGGATCAGTTCAGGGGTGGGGCGGATCTCGCCAACTTCCTTGCCGCGCCAATTAAAAAACGGGCGCCGGTCATAAGCTTTCAGCGCTGCGCGCTGCCCATCATCCAAAACGCCAAAAACTTTAAGGACATTCATAGCGATCAGCGCGCCAGCGCGCAGGATCGGGTCGCCATCGCTGATCTTCATGGTTATGCCAATGCTGGAATCAAAACCAGCTGCTTTTCCTTGAAAAATTCCCAACGCGCGATATCCTTCAGCACCAACTTTGGAAATGAAAGCCCCTTTGCCTGCGGCCATACCATCTGTATCAAAGCGTTCAGGTCCTGCAACCATATCTGAATGAGCCCACATAGATGAGGTGATCAGCCGGCAGGCAGCAGCCCTTTTTTCTGGCAGATCATCCGACTGGCAGAGGTGTGCATAAGCCGCCGCGGCTTTTGTCAATGGCACCGCAAAAACAGGCGCAGTACAGCCGTCGATACCAGGTTCGATCTCCTCAGTTTTTAATCCGCACATTTCCGCAAATGTATTCAGAATGGCTTTCTGAACGGGATGGGAAGGATCAAGGTAATCTTCCAGCGATGCGCCGATCATTTTGGCAAAGGCCAGCATGCCAGTATGTTTGCCGGAACAGTAATTATGGTTTGGACGGGGAGAGATGCCCTGTTTTATTAACAGGTCGGAGCTTTTCTGTGAGTATGGCAGGTGAGCGCCGCACAGCAAACTGGTTTCAGTAATACCCACTTTTCGCTGCAGTGCTTCCAGAGCTTGAATATGCGCCTCCGTTCCTGAATGAGACGCGCAGATCAGCGCGACCTCGCGAGGTTCCAGGCGATAGTATTCCGCACCGCCGCGTTCCAGAAACGCGAGCGCCTGGAAGGGTTTGGCTGAGGAGCGCAGGAAGAATTTGGTTTTGGAGTCTCCCAGAGTGAACAAGATACTGCCATCAGGCCGCACGGCACATAGGCTGCCGTAATGCACTGATTCAACGATCCGTCCGCGTGTTACTTCAACCAACGGGAGATGACGGAGAGTTGTCATATTGCCTCTTCAGGATCAGTCTGATTTTTTTGAAGCGTGGCTGCTGTAATACTGCGTGATGCCGGTAGACAGGCGGTTTAAGAATTGTTCTGCCTCACGTTTGTTTTTGGAGGTGAAATCTTCCATTAATTCTGCTGCCAATGTTTCTATCTCTTCGGCTTTGGCTTTAGATGGCCGCAATTTTTCCAGCTTGCGTGCAGCCTTTTTGAGAAAATGTTCCAGGTCCTTAACATCGTCGATCGTAACCAAAGATCCGCGCCCGCTAATGAGGATGAAATCCTTAAAGCGCGCCAGCTGCAATTCATGCAGGCTTTCCAGCCAGGTGTCAATATCCGCGTTGGCGAAGAATGGCGGCTGCCCGGGTGTTACAGTATCTCCGATGAACGCCACATGCTTTTGCGGTACAACAACCCAGGTGGAGCCCTTGGATGGGCCCGGGTGATGTTCCAACAGGATGGGGTCATCTCCCCAGTTGATAGCCATATTTACTGTAAAGGTGATCTCGGCATGGATCCAGCGCGTGGTAACCGCTGGTTCAGGATTTGTCTCCCATGCCGCGCCCATTTCGTCAGGCGGCTGGTTCTTTAAGGATGGTTTGGATGAAACCGCCTGGGAGGTTTTTTCATGCACAATCACCGGGCATTTGATGTTGGTTGCGCCTGAAACGCGGTCGAAATGCTCATCCAGGAGCACCAGCAGCCGATCTGATCCGGTGGAAGAGCGGGTGCAGGTGGTGCGCCACGCTGAGGCATCTTTGGGATTGATGGGCGTATCCACCATCACCACGCCCGCTGCCGTTCGGATGGCGCCTACAGTCACACCTTCATATTCAGTTTCAATTAAAATATCCGTCGCAATTTCTTTCATGCGGATCCTTTCTCCGCACCAGTTTCAGTGCTTCGCTGCCAGTATAACATAATCACTCCAACCGACTTTCCGGATGCCACTGGCGTGAAAATTGCGCCTTGATAGATTCCCGAACCAAGTTGCAGTGCGGGCAGTTGATGTTATTGCACAGGAGGGCAAAAGTATCTTCATTGATTAAAGCAACCGCTACATTCAGCAGTGTTTCCAGTTTCATCGCATGCAGGAAGACATCTGCAATTCGCACTGTATGAAGCTCTTCCTGCATATAAAAATTTATTTTATGAAAACCTTCTGAACAGCCTGGAAAATTTTGAATCTCAAGGATGCCGTCAGTGCCCAGCGCCCAACGTGTGAACTGTTTACGGCCAGCCAGTTTTTCGGCGAAATGCAGGCTGAAATTCGCTGAAGGCTCTGCACCCAGAAGCAATACCCACCCATTTAATTTGCGCAGCTCGGCGATGGGTGCATACGGATTGTCAGCTGGATGATCGACCAAGGCAACATCCAATCCCAGGCCCGTAAAGGAGAAAACCGGATGGCTGGAGCGATACACACCGGGGTAGGCACGCAGTGCTTCAGATGCCTGATTATCAGGTGCATCACCAGGAAGGTCATGCGAGAAAACCTGAGCCTTTAAATTGGTCTCTCGTCCGCTGCCGTAGATCACCAAATTATTATCAGGCCCGCTTTCAGGAATGATCAGGGTTGAATAGGTGAAGGTTGGCATCATGACATTATCAACAGTGGCAAGCAGAGCACCCATAATGGTGTTCAGCCCGCCTTTAACCTCGCCCAGCTTTGGTAGGCTGATGTGTGCAAGGACGGGAGTGCTGCGGTCAAGTCCCAGGTCCTGCAAACCAGCAGAAATGTCGCGATAAGAAATCATCTTTTTTTAAAAATAATCAGGATTTAAAAATTATAGCTGTTTACTCAAGCGGAGCAGCACCGCAGACTGGAATTTCTTTTTTATTTTCTTTCCCGTTAACAGGCAGGTTGAAATAAGGAGAAGGATCAAGGGTGTTCTTGATCTCCAGTTCATTCAAGAATCGCCCGCTGCCATTATCTTTCACGACCGAAAAATGAAGATGCACTCCCACGGGATTGTTCGGCGTACCAGAATAATTGCCCTGGTAGCCAAGCAGTGTGCCGGCTTTTACAAAAACCTCACTGGTTCCTGGCGGAAAGTCAGAAGTGATATATGATCTGCCGTTTTGGTCAGCCATATGGGTGTAATAGGTCCAGATCTGAGTGCCCGGGTGCAGGGGGTCCGAAGGAATGCGGATGATCAGGCTGGATTTCCAATCGGGCTGGCGTGTCAGAAAGCCATCAAACGCTGCGTAAACCGGGGTAATACCCGCTTCCCCGCCGCCAAAAATATCCAGTCCCTGGTGGCTGTGGCCGATACGAAAAGAATCACCCCATAAAAATCCGATGTAACCATCTGTCGGGTGCTGAAAGGGGGCATCTGCACAGCGCTGATTGGCTGACACCGCCCATTCTTTATGCCCGACCGGATCGCGCATATATTCCATGAAGTGTAGATAGCGAACAGGGCGGAAAGCAATCCGCATCACATAGTAGCCGGCCAACAAGCCCAGACCGACAGTAAGCATGAGAAGGAACGTTTTAACCATTTTCATTGGGACAGAAAGAAATTTTACACCACAGCGATCATGGACCATGGTCCGGCCCAAGTGATTTCGGCATTGCAAACCTGGCCGCGCAGATCCTGAGCGCTTTCAGCGAAGACCAACTTGTTGGTAGATGTGCGCCCGCGCCAGCGATCTTTGTTCTTTTCCTCGAACAGGACAGGCACTTTGGCGCCCAGATAGGCTTGATTGATCTCACTGGTAATCTGCTCCTGAAGTGTTTCGATGACGCGGAAACGACGCAACTTTTCTTCATCTGGAATGTCGTCGGGCATGGTAAGTGCTGAAAGCGTGCCTGGGCGAGGCGAGTAGCGGGCGACATGCGTTATATCCGGCCGCATGGCTTTCAGTACTGCCACTGAATGATTGAACTGTGCTTCGCTTTCACCCGGGAATCCAACTATCAGATCAGTCGCAATAGAAACTGTACTGAAACATGAACGGATCTTTTCAACTGTCTGCATAAATTGTTCAACTGAATATCCGCGACGCATATTGTGCAGTACCGCATCATCTCCAGCCTGGATCGGCAGCTCAAAATGCGGCATCACCTTGGGGAGTTCATCAACCGCGTCTAATAGATCATCTTTCATCCAATTGGGGTGTGAGGTAAGAAAACGGATGCGTTCCAGACCGTCAATGCGACTCATCTCCCGCAGCAGGCTGCTGAGTGTCGGTTTATCATCCAGATCCAACCCGTAGCGGTCGATGATCTGGCCTAAAAGTGTGATTTCTTTTACACCCTGCACCGCCAGCGATCTGGCGTCTGCCAATATTTCATGTGGCGGTCGGCTGATCTCATGCCCACGTCTGAGCGGAATGACACAATAAGCGCATGCGTGCGAGCAACCGAAAACCACCGGCAAAAGCGCCGAAACCGTGTGCGCGCTGCGGGAATCCGGCAGAGTGTAGGCATAATCGGAATCCAAAATATCTTCGATGTGCGCATCGCGCTGCAGCATCTGCTGGCGGGATACGCCAGTGAGGTGATCGATCAGGGGGTGCGGGTCGGAAGGCTGGGAGAATACATCAACAAACGGAAAACGCGCTTTCATCTCAGCCGCGCCGCGAATGCCGACCAGGCAGCCCATTAAGTTGATCACCAGGTCGGGATTCTTGGATTTGAGTGCTTTAAGCGAGGTCAAACGCCCGACAGCTTTGTCTTCGGCGCTCTGCCGCACGACACAGGTGTTAAGTACCACAACATCTGCCTCTTCCGCTTTGAGAGAGGCGCTGTAACCAAGTTTTTCAAGAGCAGCAGCCACACGCAGCGAATCCGCGGTGTTCATTTGGCAGCCTTCAGTCCAGATGTAATATTTCACGCCCGCGATTATAACAGTGAATAAGACTAAAATAATCCAATTAATTACTCGAAATCAGGTGTGGTAAGATAGCGAAATGCAAAACCCTGATTATTTGCCCTACCGGCGCGGAAAACGCCGCCTGGGTTTAAAACTTATCTCCGCTTTCTTAGCCTTGGCTCTTCTTGGATTGGGATTGTTTCAGATCCCGAGAATCAACCGGGCGCTTACCTGGCGGATGGATATCGCGCTGACTTACGTGCGCATGCTGATCAATCCAGTCAACAAACTGCCCACTCCGGCTGTGAATGTGCAGTCGGGTATGGCTCTGGTCACACCGTCCCTTCCGCCTCCAACTGAAACGCCTGAGCCCTTACCCACACCGCTTTATACACCCACTCCAACCCTGGTGCCGACACCCATCCCGAACCGCATCCAGCTCACACCTCCGGCTTATGATGAAACGCGCGACAAGCAGGACTGGAACAACTGCGGTCCTGCCACTTTGGCACTATACCTGCGCTATTATGGTTGGAAAGGCGACCAGTATGATATTTCCGAGGTGATCAAGCCCACCCGCGATGACCGTAATGTCAATGTGGACGAACTGGTCTATTACGTGCGTACGCGCTCGGGCTGGCTGAATGCCGAGTTCCGTGTGGGCGGCGACCTGGATATTCTCAAAAAGCTGCTAGCTGCCGGCTTCCCGGTGATGATCGAAGAGACTTTTAAGACAGATCGACAATATTGGCCGGATGACGATCTTTGGGCAGGACATTACCTTTTGGTGACCGGATATGATGATGGTGCGCAGCAGTTCACCGTCCATGATAGTGAAATCGGTCCAAACCAGAAGATATCTTATGCTGAGCTGGTCAAGAATTGGCAGTCATTTAATTATGTCTATATAATGGCTTTCCCCGCTGAAATGCAAAGTACACTTGAGAGTGTTCTAGGTGAGAACTGGGATGTGGAAACCAACCGCCAGAAAGCCCTAGAGGTATCCGAAAAGGAAACTCGCTCTGATCCGGGTAATGCCTATGTCTGGTTCAACTACGGAACCAACCTCACTTATTTTGAGCGCTACAATGATGCCGCGGCAGCATATGATACTGCGCGTACCATCGGGCTGCCAGCGCGTATGCTGCGCTACCAGTTTGGGCCTTTCATTTCTTACTTTCATTCGATGCGGACAGATGATCTGATGGCACTGACCAAGTACGCGCTTGGGATAACACGAACATCTGAAGAAGCCATGTTATGGCGCGGATGGGGCTTCTATCGCCAGGGAAGTAATGCAGATGCGCTCAACCTGTTTCGCGCGGCGCTCAAGATCCACCCTGAATATCAGGATGCGTTCTACGCGATCGATTACGTTACCAATAACTGAGGATAAATATGGCTCTGGATGCCGTGAAAATTAAAGCGATCCTGTTCGATATTGATGGGACACTGAGCGACACTGATGACCAGATAATGAAAAAAGCGGAGAGGATAATAAGTCCTTTACGCATGGTATTGGATGAAAACAAACGCCGGGCAATCGCGCGCTGGCTTGTGATGAGCGCAGAATCGCCCGGCAATGCTATCTATAACCTGGCCGACCGATTTGACCTGGACAGCCTGTTCATCAAACTACTGGATTGGCGCGCCCGCAGGCGCAAGCACAGGTTGCGGGAATACTGGCTAATACCGGGAACAGGTGAGATGTTGAGCAAACTGGCGGAGAAATATTCGCTGGGTATCGTCAGCGCCCGCGATGAGCACTCCAGCAGGGCGTTTGTTGATCAATTTCGATTAGGCGAACTTTTTAAAGTAATTGTTACCTCGCAGTCCACTAGGCACACCAAGCCTTATCCTGATCCAATGCTTTATGCGGCTGAAAAACTGGCGATCGCGCCGGAAAACTGCCTGATGGTGGGCGATACACCAGTAGACATCCGCTCGGCTCGCCTGGCGCGGATGCAGTCAGTTGGCGTACTGTGCGGCTTTGGCCGGGAAAAAGGCTTAAGGCAGGCTGGCGCTGATCTGATCCTGAGATCTACTGCCGATCTGGTAAATGTCATTTAAAAAGAATAGATCAATGTAATTATTCATGAGCAGCCTGCTTTTCGAAGTAAACAGGCCGATGTAATTTAAATCACAGAACCGAATTGGTCTGCGGATTTTTGGCTTACAAACCAAACTCTTTTTTAAGGGTTTTTGTCATAATTTCAATTGGCGCTTCTACACCGGTCCATAAGGTAAAGTTCAAGGCACCCTGGTTGACCAGCATACCCAGCCCATTGATAGTTTTTGCGCCGCGACTGGCCGCTTCCTGCAGGAACAGGCTGTTGGGGTCGTTAAAGATCACGTCTGTCACAACCATACCGGAATGAATCGAATCGTAATTAATGTTGGGTTTCTGATCCACGTTGGGATATAAACCTACCGATGTTGCGTTGGACAGGATATAGGTATCAGCAGGAACTTCGACAGGCTTATCCCACATCACAAAGTTCGCATCTGTATTGGTGCGTTTCCTGAGCAGGTCAACCAGAACCTCACCCTGTTCTTTTTCAATGTTGGCGATCGTGATCTTCCTTGCTCCCGCCAGGGCGCATTCCACGCTGATCGCGCGCGACGCTCCGCCCGCGCCGAGAATGGTGATATTCTTTCCCGCTGGCGATATGCCGGCGTTCGTCAGTGAGGTCAGATAACCCTTGCCGTCTGTGTTTTCTCCCCAAAGCCTGCCGTTCCGATTGACGACCATATTAACCGCGCCGATGATCTCGGCTGCCTCAGAAAGGTCATCCAGATATTGTAGAACTTCGACCTTGTGCGGGATGGTGAGGTTGATGCCGCGGAAATTCATGGCGCGTATGCCTTCCATGGCTGCTTTCAAATGAACCTTTTTTACATTTATTGTTAGGTAACGAAAATCCAGACCCTTTGCAGCGAAGGCAGCTTCTTCCATTACTCCAGTCGGATTTTCATCGATGGGATCGCCAAAAGCACCTACCAGTTCAGAGCGATAGCGTTTACCCATGATCGATACCTCCTAATCCAGTATTATTTTATTTTCGGATAACCAATTTATCACGGGTGATATCTTTCAGGCTTTGGCAGTTGGCCAGGCGCATGATATTCTGCAGCTCGCAGTAGATCTTTTGAGTATAGATATTGGCGCCATCCTGTCCACCGCCATAAACAGCCACCACATACGGGCGGCCAATACCAACAGCTTCTGCACCAAGCGCCAGCATTTTAAAAACGTCCTCGCCGGAACGTACGCAGCCATCTGCGAAAACTTTAATCGACCCCCCAACTGCTTTGCAGATATCTTCGACAACATCACAGGGCGCCATACTTCCTTCAACCACATTACCGCCATGGTTGGAGATCAGGATGGCGTATGCTCCGGTTTCAGCAGCTTTAAGCGCGGCTTTTACCGACATGATGCCTTTGATTACCACCGGCACATCGACGGATTTAACAAATTCCCTCATTTCTTTTACATTTCTGGCGCAGACGCCCTCATTTATTGAGCCAGCTTTGCCGGAATACTGGTAACCCAATCCAATAGCATCCAGGTCAGTAGCGAGCGCCATCGCACCCATATCAAGACTCATTTTTACGCGCTTGCTAAACTCTTGGCGGTCTGCCCAGGGCTTAATGGTAGGAACGCCAACGCCGTTGACATCTTTGATCGGAGCAATCTGACCCGGAAAATAATCCTGTGCTTTATTGTCACCCAGCCATGCCATACCACCCGCTTCATAAGCGCCTTTGACCAGCGCGTCAGCATACCTGTCGTTATTATTGAAGAAAGGGCTGTCAAAGGTGTAATCCGTGAGGATTTTTCCAATGGGTGAGGCGAAAACCGGCAGATCGAAAGTATGCCCAAAAAGCTCGATGGATGTATCGGGAATATAATCATCATGCATAACATCCAGTTCTATACGGATATCGGCAAGCGCTTTATAGGCATTGATAAATCCCAAATTGTTGCCCTTGGCGCCAAATTCAAGTGAATTGGTAAAACGGCCGGCGCAGGCCACGCCATTACAAACCTTGCAAACATAGCAGGAGGGCTTCAGTATCTTTCTGGCTTTTTCCTGATACTCGGCATATTTAATCAGAATGTCGTTGTAACTCATAGAATGATCCATAACGAGATGCTCCTTTTCCTGTTAAAAAAATACTATCTTACTGCCTTAAACTGCAGCGGGGTATATTCTGAATGTAATCCCTGATCTGGCTTTCATTCAGCATGGCCGAAATTGCGCCTTTTTTTGTGGTTGCCAGTGAACCTGCGGCATCAGCGAAATCAAGCAGGTTTGACATCCGCTCCGGCGGCCAGGTATCAATAGGTTCGACGGTTTTTATCATACCAGACAAAAAGGTACACCAACGAATTCTTTTAAACAAGTATATGATCAGGATTAATAGACCTTGATCTCAACCTGCCACTTCACCTAAATGCTACCCTTCCATCCCCTGAACCAGGAATAACCCAGGTATTTTAAGCATATTGACAGGCGCAAGACCTCAATCAGGAACCATATGAACATCCTGAAGGATAACAGCGACAGTGCAGATGGTTAGGAATAATCGTAATAATAATTAAATTATGATAGTAATCATTATGCATGTGAAAAATGAAATGAACAAATTTCTTCGCTTGACATAACTAAAATGTCAATGTAAACTCCTGCGAAGTGAAAACCAGACCAGCAGCAACCGGCCAAATGAGAATCTGTAGATCAGTCATGATGCCTATGGGCATGCGCATGGCTCCAATTTGCGGGCCTGAATTTTTTTGGGATGGTTGCTAATTAGACATTTTTAAGAATCGTTATTTTGCCAAACCGTCCTGCTAAGGGGCGGTTTTTTTCTTTATCAGAGGAGATGATCATGCCAATCAAGGTTCCCAACCAATTACCCGCCAAAGCGGTTTTACAAAATGAGAATATCTTTGTGATGGATGAAACCCGCGCGCTTCATCAGGATATTCGTCCACTGCGTATTGCCATTCTCAATCTGATGCCCACCAAGATCGACACTGAAACTCAGCTGTTGCGTTTGCTGGGCAACACCGCAATCCAGGTTGAGCCGGTGCTGGTGCGTATGAGCACACACTACAGCAAGAATACGCCCCTGGAACACCTGAATACCTTTTATAAAACCTTTAATGAGATCTGTAATGATAGATTTGACGGATTGATCACCACCGGTGCGCCGGTGGAACTGCTGACATACGAGGAAGTTGATTATTGGGAGGAGTTAAAGGAGATCTTCAAATGGGGTTATTCTCATGTTTTCGCGCACCTTTACATCTGCTGGGCAGCCCAGGCTGCGCTTTATCACCAGTTCGGCATCCCCAAGCACACACTGCCGGCCAAACAATTCGGCGCTTATAAGCACCATGTGACCAAGGAGAACGTAAAACTCCTACGCGGCTTCGATGATGTTTTTTACGTCCCGCATTCGCGGCATACTGAAATACGCAAAACAGATGTTGAAAAAGTTCCTCAGCTGGAGGTGCTGGCAGAATCAGATGAGGCGGGGATTTACATCCTCGGCACAACCGATGGCAGGCAGCTTTTCGTGACTGGACATTCTGAATATGATCCCTTTACCTTGAAGAAAGAATACGATCGTGATATCGCAGCCGGATTACCCATCGAGGTGCCGGTCAATTATTACCCGGATGATGATCCAAGCCGAACGCCGCTGGTGCGCTGGCGCGGGCATGCCAATCTGTTATTCGCCAACTGGATTAATTATTATGTCTATCAGGAAACGCCCTTCGATCTAAACCAAATGAGTAAATGATCTACAAAATCCAATAACTGTTTACAAGGAGAGAGATATGAACCAAGAACCAATCAACCATTCCTTCGGTTTCAGCACCCGCCAGTTGCATGCCGGTCAGGAGCCCGACCTTGCGACCAAGTCCCGCGCGGTGCCCATTTATCAGACGTCATCCTATTTATTTGACAGCACCGACCATGCTGCACGCCTGTTCTCCCTGGAGGAAAGCGGCAATATTTATACGCGCATCATGAATCCGACCAGCGATGTTTTTGAAGAGCGCATGGCCAGTTTGGAAGGCGGTGTTGGCGCATTGGCAGTCAGTTCAGGCCACGCCGCCCAGTCGCAGGCGGTTTTTACTCTGGCTGGCGCCGGCGATCATATCGTCTCTGCCTCCACCCTTTACGGCGGGACCTATAATCAGTTTGCCTACACCCTGCCTCGGTTGGGGATCGATGTCACTTTTGTCGATCCGCATGACCCAGAGAATTTCCGCCGCGCGCTAAAGCCCAATACCAAGTTGATTTACGGCGAGACGCTGGGCAATCCGCGCATCAATATCTTCCCATTTGAAGAAGCCGCCTCCATCGCTCATGAGTTCGGTATTCCGCTGATGATCGATAATACCTTCGCCACACCCTATCTCTTCCGGCCGTTCGAGTGGGGCGTGAACATCGTCATTCATTCCGCAACCAAATTCATCGGCGGGCACGGAACTTCGATTGGCGGAGTGATCGTGGACGGCGGAAATTTTAAATGGAAAGGGAATCAGCGTTTTCCAAACTTTAATCAACCGGATGATTCCTATCATGGACTGGTCTTTGCCGACCTGGGCGCAGCGGCGTTCATCACCCGGGCGCGCGTCCAGGTGCTGCGCGATATTGGCGGCTGCATTTCGCCGTTCAATTCTTTTCTCTTCCTTCAGGGATTGGAAACACTCAGCCTGCGCATGGAACGCCATGTACAGAACGCGCAGAAAGCGGCGGAATTTCTTTACGACCATCCCAAAGTAGCCTGGGTCAGCTATCCCAGCCTGCCCGGCAGCCCAGATCATGCTGCCATGCGCAAATACCTGCCCAAAGGCGCCGGGGCGATCTTTGGTTTCGGAATCAAAGGCGGTGTTGCGGCTGGCAAACAATTCATTGACAGCCTGAAGCTTTTCAGCCACCTGGCCAATGTGGGCGACGCCAAGAGCCTGGCCATCCATCCTGCCAGCACCACTCACGCGCAGCTGAACGAAGAACAAATGGCCAGCGCAGGTGTGACGCCCGATTTTATCCGCCTGAGCATCGGGCTGGAAGATATCGAGGACATCCTGTGGGATCTTGACCAGGCATTGGAAAAAACATAAAAGCAAGCGATCCCCGAACCATTTAATCAGTAGTCTTGAATATTGCGAATCGCAACATGCATCTTGTTGAACATCATCAGGCATTTTTAAGGTGATTGGTGGAAATCGGGGCTGTCACAGTCTGAGTTATTTCTTTCGAACGAGAGTAAGGATTATTCATTATTTCGTGAGCCCCCACATGTGGGGGAAAAAAAATAATTTTGCCATAATTGGGGCTTGACATTTTGATTTTATAGTTGTAATATATATACATCAGGACACGATAAAGGCAAACCTGCCAAAAGGCAGGGGCGCAAAGCTATGGGTCTAAAACCGGTCAACCGGAATGGATCGCCAGGCCGCCGAAAGTCTGATTTTCTTTAAGAAGAATTCAGACAGAAGTTTCTGACACAAACAGTATTAAAGGCGGACTTGGCAAAAGCTAAGCTCGCTTTTTATATGCCGAAACGTCTTGATACTAAATTAAAAGATAGGGCAGCACCTGGTTATATAACGTCTGAACAACCTTCATAGGCGGCGGTGATCAGACAGATGATGAGTGCAGGATCTGCCCTTTCTTTATTTAGATAAAAGACCGTCGCTCCCAAGCCGGCGGTACTTTTTGCGTTTTTTGATAAAAAACCATGGCAAGAGATCTTATAGGATTTACACATAGAGGATTCAAATACATTGAGGTAAAGCAACTTTTTCACCATTAAACCGAATAATTTTTTTGAGAAAAAGATGAATTTCTAATTAAATTGCTATAATATCTTTGACAAAAAATATTTTTTATTTTTGCAGCTCATTGGAGGGTGACAGATGAAAATAGAAAGAGTATTTTTAATCGTGGTATTACTCTTGATGGTCAGTGCAGCCTGCATCGTGCCAAACAGCGCTCAACATAATGCCGACTTTATTGCGGGTGCGGTTGCAATGACAATGCAGGCCCGTTCTGTTAAAAAGACAGCCACCGCATTACAAGCCCCTGTGCTTGTCAGCGAAGAAGTGCCGCCTACCGCAACGCTGGCGCCCGAACCAGATGATGCTCCAGTTCCCTGTTATCAGGCGCTGCTGATCGGCGAATCAGTACCTGATGGAACAATCTTCAAATCCGGCGAAGCATTTCCTAAAAGCTGGATCCTGCGCAACACTGGTTCCTGCACCTGGACGCCGGACTACCGCCTGGTATTCTCCAGCGGTGACCAAATGGGTGGTCCCAATTCTGTACGAATGAATGAATATGTTGCGCCTGGTGATCATACAGAAATCTTGGTGCAGTTGTCTGCACCCAACCAGGAGGGTAATTACACTGGATACTGGCGATTAAGAGCCAATAACGGTGTCAAATTTGGGCGCATCTTTGTCCTAATTGAGGTAGAAAGTTCATAAATTTATCAACCTGCACCCACTCGAGCACCCACAACTATACCTTCAGAAAAGCCAACCGAAGAGCCTGCCGAAGAACCATAAACCAGCATGAATTATTAAGAAAAAAATAAGGATTTTTTTACATACACATCCTTGAATTAATAATCTGGGTGCCCAAATGACACCCAGATTTCTATTAAAAATACTGCTAATGATCCATATTGTACAAATTCGCATGGCCATGGTTATTGCATTTTATTAAAGCCAGATGATCCTCACTGACCTAAAAATGTATAGAGATTATGTGAAAAGCACAAATATAAAAATATTCGATTTGATTTACACAGGCTGCTGCCATTCAAGCTCACCCTTTGCCAGTGGGCATCCTGCTCACCACCTTTTTTAATCAAACCGTTAAGAATCGGTTTGGCGGCAAAGCCGAAAATACCAGCGAAAAAACACAAAATCCTGAGAGTATTCGTGTCGATCTTCTTACGCGAATCGAAGAAGGCACACTTGATATCTGCCTGACTTTTAACGGAAAGGCCTTTGAAAAAATTTTCAATATCGGGTGTAATGCTGAACGCGTGGGTGAAGGCGCGGATCCAAACCCTTGAAATGATCGGGGTCGGCTTTACCTACCCTGTAAACCTGCGTGCCTTTTCGTCAGCTAAATAAAAAACGACCAAAAGGCAACAGATATTGGGGAGGCACAGGCATTGGTTGCTGAACATCTGCGCGGCAAGTTGAGGATTGCAGGGATTGCCCAGTATTTCGCGTCCTTACAGCATAGCCAGTTACCATTGCTTGGATGTTCATTTTTAAAAGAACCGTCACTGAACTTGGATCAGGATTTGAATTGAAGGTTGGATTTACAAACGTTAAAAACTAATTGGGCTGAAGCTCACGCGGAAACTTTGGATAATTTATTATGCTCAAGAACCTCGCGGGCAATTATTAAATGGCCTTTTAAAGATTCACCCTGCACCGCGGTGGAAAAACCCAGCTGGAGCTTCATGGGGAGCTTGGCATGCGCTTTGTTGTATGAGTCAAGCTGCTTTTTAACACGGTTAACAACGGCCTCAACCACTTTGGCATCCGCACCCGGTAATAAGATAACGAAATCAACTCCGCTGTAGCGCGAAATGATATCTTCCTGGCGGAAGACCTTTGTAAAAAGCTGTGCCGCTGCAATCAACATCTGGTCACCGGCGCTTTTCCCGTGAACTTCATTGATCGCTTTTAGCTCATCAATTTCCGCTGAAATGATGCTGATGGGGTAGAGACGGCTTTTCTCCAGACGAGCGAACTCAGCTTCGAAGAACAGACGGTTATACAAGCCTGTCAGGGCATCATGAGTGCTGAGAAAAGCGACACTGTTGCGGGTATCACCCAGGTCTTTTATCTGTTCAGAATCTTTGATGGATTGTTCGATCAGATGCGGTTCGCGCCGCATGGCTCCCATTGCCGCGATCAGGACAAACGCGATAATGATACTGACCGCGAGCCAAACAAAAAGTATATATAACGTCTTGCTTAAGGGGTCCAATTGAATGACAGGCGGCAGTTTTCCTGATGCAGCCAAAACGATCAATCCGATGAAGATCAGGATAACCAATGCAACTGCTACCCAACGATCCCATCGATCCAAGAGCAAAATCGCGAGAAAAGCAAACAACAGCAGCCCCATTGCTCCACCAATATCGTTTGCCGGATCGCCAATGACGTATGCCTGCATGGTGACAACGATCAACAAGGCACCCAGCATTACCCTGCTTGCGGTGCGCAAGTGGTCTGAGCGTATTTCCCTGAGTGCGATCAGGCCGGAGAAAAAGATCGCAGATTCAATAACCAGATCAGTCCAGTGGGCATCCGGTAGTCCGGGGATTAAACTGACAACGAGGCGTGTGGCCACGAATACCAGTCCAAAAAGGACGAATAGAAGACACAAAATGACCAAAATCCTGGCGATTAACCCCTTGTTAAAAGCGTTGCCAATCCCGAGCCAATTAAGTAATCTTTTCATTCTATTTGCTAGCTCCCTTTTATCAAAAATAAAAAGATCATAAAAAACGATTAAAATTTGGCCAACATGCGTAATTAATTATACATAATTAATAATAAAAATTATTAATTTGAATCATTCGCAATCAAAAAATCCAAATTGTAATCTTGCCAGTTAATATAATCACTTAAGGCCTGATAAAACTCAGAGTTCACAACCGTTGTATTGATCAATATCATGGGGGCGGAGAAAAATACCTGCAGGAGGATAGAAAGGGATCGGTAATTAAATAACCGATTGATATTAATCCTGTTGATACTTGAATTTAACTCTATCTATGAATCGAAACGCTCTGTAATTATATAAAGAAGTTCACAGAGTGAAATCAGGGAGCATAAAAAATGATCAAAAATTTTTGATCTCTCTAGCCCAATCCTCTGCCCGATCAAGTTCGCCATCTGCCAGAGGACCTTCAGAATCATTAACAAAAAAACCTTGCTCTGGTAAAACTTGTTCGCCGCCTTTTTTAACCAGACCGTCCAAAATTGGCTTGCCGGCATAGCCAAAAATACCAGCGAAAAACCGCAGAATGCCCGGTGTTTTTTCATCGATCTTCATACGTGTATCAAAGGCAGCCACTTTAATACCTGCAAGACTTTCCCGGGGAAGATCCTTGATGAAGGTTTTTATTGCAGGTGTTGAACTGAACGCCCGGGTGGGCGATCCAACGATCAAGAACTCCAATCCTTTTAACTGGTCTATGTTTGTTTCACTAACCCGGCTGACTTTGATATCCTTCGAGCTGCCCAAGGCACCTCCAATCGCCATGGCAACCTTTTCAGTATTTCCAAAAAATGAATCGTAAACAATAAGCGCTTTCATTTGACAAACCTCCGGAAACATTATGAAATTTATTCTAATTTAGAATAGTGAATCCAGGACTTATTTTCCATAACTGATTTAATAAAAAATTACACAATCCGTTGGAAAACCAATCCAAAATCGTCTGAAAAAATCAAATGATATCCCTCGATCTTATCCTTTAATGCATCTGAGTAAAAAAGGTGCATCGGGGACAGGCGTTCAGGATCAGCAGAACTCGCCAGAAAATTCTCATTTCCATAGGTGAGCACATTCACCTTCTCCAGTAAAAGATAATCTGGCTGCCTTTGAGAGATCAATTCGTAACTGGCCAGATCCCAATCCATAAAAACCCCAGTCTGTTCGTCTGAAGGAAAATAAACTTTCCAGTCCCTGTACACACTGACAGATTGGTTATCCTTGAAGAATAGATCCTTGACATCTTGATAAAAAGTCAGACTCGCGGATTGCTGCTCGCGTTTTAACATTTGATCAAAACGGTTGAAATCGGTATGGGTAAAAATGACGCCTTGTACAGTTAATAAACCCAGGAGCAGAATTTGCGCCCACTTTACTGGTTTTATAAATAAGCTTGAGATTGACTCAGGCATAAGGAAGGTCATTGAAGTTGCCATTGGCAGAAAGACCGGCAACCAGTAATGCTGACGCTGAAGCGCGCCGCTTAATATCACCATTGAAAGCGGAAGGATGTAAGAGGCGATCAATAATGCTTTCATCCTGTTCTCGGGTTTGAAAAAGCCGTAAATCAGTGCAGCGCTGACGAATAGCAGAAAGGGCAGGCTGCCATATTGTTCCGTCAACCAACCTGGCAGCTGTGTACCTTCAAGAATCGACTGTCGACCCATTATTTCACCTGCGCTGGTACGCGAGAATTGCCTTAGCTGTGTTGCAATCAGTTCAGACCTCTCAAGCGGCAGCAGCAAAAGTGGATTGGATATGACTACTACGAGCAGCATGACCACCAGAAAAAGAGCACCCTTTAGTGCAGCAGCCTTGACAGAGATTTTTTTCTCTATGACTCCCGTGATCAAATAGACAGGTATCGTGAAGAAAAAAAACAGCCCGAGGTACTTGACTCCTGCGGCTAATCCTGCGCAAACAGATGCCAAAAGGAAGAACTGACCGAATTGCATTTTATCCAGTAATAAACACAGAAAAACAAGCGATACGAATAAAAGCCCCAGCCCATCCGGATGCCACCAGAATCCATTGTTCACAAGCGCGGGGGTAATCAATAACAGGGAGAATATCGCTATACTCTTCCAGAAGGAACGTAATTGGGTGGCAAAGGTGGTCAATACCAGGGCGCTGAGCAGGTTGGGCAGCACATTAACCATCTGTCTCAGGATAAGCATACTCAATTGGGTGTTGGCAGTCCAACTTTGCCCCAGGATCAGACGAAGCGGCAGCAGAACCAAACCAGAGAAAAAGTAGAATGGATAACCGTAGTAATAATGCCCATAAACCATAAAATTGCGTACAACTTGTTTAATGGAACCCCCACCACTGAGCATCGGAGCAAGATATGGATACTGGGCATACTCGTCAACTTCAAAAACAGCCATCATATCCACATTTTTGGCACCCAGCCGATTGGCGAAAATGAAAATGCCGAAATAAAGCAACCCTAAAAGCATGAGCACTAATAAAGTTTTCTTTTGGGTAACAGCCATTTTTTCCTTGAAAATCCATTAAAAAACAGACAGAATTCCTTTATTGCTGCGGATTATATCAAAGCATGGCTTTAACCTTCTCGAATTAACTTAGACCTAAAGGATCAAGCCCCTTTCAGGAAATCGAACATCAAATTCCTATTCCGGGACAATTAATAACTGCTTCTTGTCAGGCACATTAACAATATCCACCGCCAGCCCAAAAACTCGTTCAATGGTTGACGATTGCAGGACCTCTTCTGTTTTTCCCAGTGCCGCGATGGTGCCGTCCTTCATCGCCAGAACCTCGTCCCCAAAGCGCGCTGCCAGGTTCAGGTCATGCAGCGCGATCAGCACGGTTTTATTCTGCTCCCTGGCCAGGTTGACCGAAAGTTCAAGGAATTCAATCTGGTAACGCAGGTCAAGATGAGATGTGGGTTCATCCATAAGCAACACAGGCGTATCCTGCGCCAGGGCGCGTGCCAGAATGACGCGCTGACGTTCCCCGGCTGAAAGTTCCCCGCTCATGCGACCCTTAAAATTTATGGTATCTGTCAAAGCCATTGCCCTTTCGGCAATTTCCGAATCTTTTTGTGTAGTGCTTCCCAACCAGTTGATATAGGGTGTGCGACCCATCATTACAACTTCATCTACTATAAATGCAGGAGGTATATATGTGCTCTGCGGTACCACCGCCAGCAGGCGGGCGCGCTCTTGCTGATTTGATCGGGCAAGGTTGGTGCCATTGATGTGCACCTCCGCTTCCATAACTGGCAGCACACCGCTCAATGCACGGATCAGCGTGGTTTTACCTGATCCATTTGGTCCTATTAGCGCCAGGATGCGCCCAGCAGGCAGCTCAAAATGAATATCCCTGAGAATGACTTTGCCAGCATAACCTGCAGAAATGAGGTTAACCCTGAGCAGCATGGCTTACCACACCTCCCGCCGTGACTGCCGCAGAATGAGCAGGAAAAAGGGCGCACCGGCGAGCGCGGTAATGATGCCAACTGGCAACTCCTGCGGCGCCATTAATGTTCTGGCGAGGATGTCTGCCAACAGCAAAAAAGAGGCTCCGCCCAGGATGGAGAGCGGCATCAAGCGCCGGACATCCCCTCCCCACAGGCGGCGCATGATATGCGGTACGACCAGCCCTACAAAACCGATGATACCGGTAAAAGCCACCGCGGAGGCAGTAGCTAGTGTGGCTGCCAGGATGATGATCGTTCGACTGCGGGAAACATTGATACCCAGCTGCTGTGCCTGTTCATCGCCAAGCTGCAGGACATTTAATCGATAAGACATAGCAACCAGGGCAGCTAACCCGATGAGGACATATGGCAGTTGGCCGATGACGGGTTTCCAGCCAGCCAAATTTGAGCCGCCCAGCAGCCAAACCAATGACCGGCGCAGCTCGCCGCTGGCATTGATCATCAGGAAAGAGGTCAGGGCTGTAGCGAAAGAAGAGACAGCCACACCTGCCAGAATCAGATTGGTAACAGGCAGCGTGTTACCGACTCTTGAGAGAGAATAAACGGTGAAAACGGTGACCAGTGCGCCGATAAAAGCTGTCAGCGGCACAGCCAGAAAACCCAATAGGCTGGAAGGCCAATTGGATGAAAGCGAAAACACCGCACCAAGGCCTGCCCCGGAAGCTGCACCAATCAAGTAGGGATCAGCCAGCGGATTACGGAACAAACCCTGGTATGCGGCTCCGCTGCCTGCAAGAGCCGCACCCGTTAAAGCCATCAACAATGTGCGCGGCAAACGCAGTGTAAAAAGAATGACGCGAAGTTTTTCAGCTTGCGCTGTGGCTGGTGGCAAGTTCCTCAGAGCGTCCCACAAAGTGGCAAAAATGGTATTGATTGGGATGAAGATACTGCCAACCCCGATACTGAGCAGTATAGCGACCAACAGGATGGCAATAGTCAGAAACTGGGGACGGGCAAGCTTTTGCATTTTATTCAAAGGCTTCAGGATGTAGAATTTTCGCCAGAGCTTCCAAACCGTCTACCTGGCGCGGACCAATGCGGACAATGAGGTTATCATCAAAAGGCAGTACGCGCCCTTCCTTGACAGCGGTCAACGCTCCCCACCCCGGGCGTTCCGCAACAGATTCCGGTGTTACTCCCCACATGGCATCGCCCAGCAGGATAATGTCGGGATCTGTGTTGAGAAGCGCTTCCAGGCTGACCTGCACCCATTCACCGGATAAATCTGCACCAAAATTAGTGCCTCCAGCGGCCTCGATCAGAGAGGTATAGAAAGTGAGCGGACCTGGCGTATAAGGTTTAGCCGGATCGGTTGCATCCAGTTCATAATAGACAACCGGCCTTGTTGAAATGCTTTTCAGGGTGGTTCTGACAGCATTGACCCGTTTATCCAGATCCTTTACCAATTTATCCGCTTCTTTAGCATGGCCGCTAAGTTTGGCGAGAGAGTTAATAGCTGAAAAAGTACCATCCAGATCAATGGGATTGGATAAGTAATAGACCTTCAGCCCGAGATCTTCAAGCGATTGCACCAATTCAGGTGTATTAATGGATCCCGCCACCACCAGATCAGGTGACAGGCTGACGATCTTTTCAAGGTCATAATCCCCAAATCCACCACCGATATCCGGCAGGGTTTTCGCATTCTCAGGAAAGTCCGAGAAGGTATCACGACCGACGATCTGCTCCCCCGCACCGATCGCATAAAGCATTTCGGTGATCGGGGGCGACAGGGTAATAATTTTCTGCGCGGGTGCTTGCAGGCTTACCTGTCGATTCAGGTCATCGTTGAGCGTGATGGGACCAGATTGGCTTTTGGCAGGACTGCAGCTCACCAGAAAAATACCTGCCAATAAAACAAGAAGTGATTTTGAAGTTCTACTTTTCATAAATCCTCTGAACAATTAAGAGTCGATCAAACAACAGGGCAGAGGAAAAATAAAAAACCCCTGCCTTCCGGTCAGGGGATTGCTCATATTATTTCGGGCATGCTCCACCTCCTGTCCGCGAGGGCGGTGATAATGCCGTTTCTGGCGGGCGTCCTGGCTTGGAGATGGATCTCCTTACAGTTGCGGGACAGCGCCGGACTTCCCATAAAGGTTACCGGCTTCGCCTTTGAGCCCTCCCATCCGGGGGATCGGGCACCAGAGCGGCTAATTAATATGTGTTGATTGTACAGAAGAATAAGGCAGGCGTCAAGGCAACCCTTTATGTTCACTTAAGGTATTGAATAATGTTTGGTAACTTAAAGAGACTTATAAATAACCTGAAAGCAACTCTTCCGAGATCTTCCAGAATTTTTTCTGAAGAGCTTTATCCTGGGCAAGATCGGAGGTGGGCTTTTCAGTCATGCGGCTGAAGTACCTGCCGCTTACGCCTTCAACTTCGGGGGATGAAGCCAGATAAACTGAAGTCTGGGCGCCTTCTTCCACATCCGCGCCGTCAAGATTATAGCTTGCGCGCTGCATTTTGGTGTTAATGATACCCGGATGCAGGCTGTTGACGGTAATCCCGCTGCCCTTCATTTGCTCTGCGAGTTCATTGGTGAAAAGAATAATCCCCAGCTTTGACAAGCCATATGCCTTGAAACCGTCATAGGATCGTTCTGCCTGGAGATCACTAAAGTCAACCTCAGATATATTTTTGTGCGCGCTGGATGAGACATTAACGATCCGGGAGGGTGCGCTGGCTTTAAGCAGATCAAGAAGCAGCAGGGTAAGCAGAAAAGGCGCCAGGTGATTGACCGCAAAGGTCATCTCAAGGCCATTGTTCGTCATCAGCTTTTCTTTGGAAAAAGTCCCGGCATTGTTAATTAATACATGCAAAGCGCTTTGCTCCCGTTTAATCTCTTCAGCCATTCGCTTGATATCCTCGAAGGAAGAAAAATCAGCCAGATACAAGGTCAAATTTTCATTGCAGCTATCACGATTGATCTCCTCCAGAACCACTGCTCCCCTGGCTTTGTCTCGTCCATGGATAAGGACTTTTGCTCCTTGACGGGCCATTTCAATCGCTGTTTGTCTGCCAATGCCATCAGTTGCGCCTGTGATCAGGAAGGTTTTTGGATCCATGGTTTTCTCCATATTACTCTACAAGGATTGCTTCAGACTTGATCATGACAGATTTGATCAGGTCGCCAAACGAGTATACATACATATTAAAAACCACACCCTTTTCCGGTTCAAGCGTAACCCGGTTTTCTGTTCGACGGATGCCCACCAATTTTCCATTAACGTCATAAGCGAGAGCAGTCACACAAACATCCACAGTTTTTCCGGGATCTGCCGCGGGCACTGCAACACCAGATACTTTTGCTAAACGTCCAGAAATTTCAATGAGAGGATTATCTGTATTGACAAGGAAAAAAGTCTTTCCAGATTGGCTGACAGGTAAGGCGGAAGCCAGACTGGCAGTAACTTCGAACGAAGCTGGTATTGGAGCCGGAAAATAAACAGAAGCTGGAATATTTTTACCCGGCTCCAGTTGGTTTAATATCGCCGGCACAGTATGGCTTGCGACAGCTTCCGAAGATGCACTAATAACCTTGAAAGTCACGGTAAGATTTGCAGCTGTCTCTTCAAGGGGATTAGAGAGAATGGCGTAACACCAAAGGCCGCCCTCTAACGTATGGAAGCATTCCGGAAGGCTTAACTCCAGGGAGAGGGGTTCAGTTAAACTACCAATTTGAACCTGATCATCCCCAGCGGGAATGATCACCTCATCCCCAACAATGAGCGCATAAGGGTCAATTGCAGGATTGGCAGCCAACAGAGAATTCATATCCAATCCATATCGCAGGGCAATGGATGAGATCGTCTCGCCCAGGGTAACGATATGGATTGTTGGGGTGGGTGTTGGCGCCGGTATAGGGGAGGGTGGCTGGATTTCTGAGGTTTCTGCAGGTGTCGTCGCCGCGGCTGTTGCTGTAAGCCAGGGTGTTAATTGAACAACAAGCGACTGGTCAGATCCATTATTGGATAGACACCCTGATAACGCTGAAATTCCAATTAATCCTATAAATACTCTGAAATATGATCTCATATTGAGAGATTATAACTTTTAGAGTATATTTTTTGACTCAAGGGAAACAGGAGAAATCAATAAATACCATTTGATCAATTATGCCTTTGTATTTATCTTCACCCGTGCAATCCTGCCATTAATGATATATTGATAAAGAATATGGTCTCTGAAACGAACAGCCAAAAGCAAACAAGCAGCCTGCCGGACTGGACGGCAGAGCGGCAGTATTTTGGCCGCTTTTATTTATCGCAGGGGTTTAATAAAAAACAGGAATTGACAAATGACTGCGGCCCGACCAGCCTGGCTGTTGCCTTGAATTTATTTTTATTCCAGGCGAATCTGGGCGCATCTCTTATTGAAAAAGATTCAGTGAAACGCTTAGCACATTTGTTTTTCTGGGATCGGCTGCCTGAATGGATACCGGGTGTTGGCGGGGCCACTGCACCATGGGGAATGGTGAAGGCGTTCAACCTGCATGCTTCCAGAATGGGTTTGGATTGGCGCGCAGAACGCAGAAGTCATGCCAGACGGGCTCATATTATTGAGGCACTGATGACGGGCCGGCCGGTCAGCGCCTTAAAAATTTGGAAGAATGGCGGGGCGCATTGGGTAACATTGGTGCGGTATTCAAATGAAAAAGACAGGTTTTACTATATTGATCCTAACCCCTTTCTCGAGTTTCTTCCAGAGGATAAAAGATTACAATCCCAGCCTTGGGCGGCATTTGAATCCCACTGGAGCCGCGAAACCTGGTGGTCAAAACTGCTGGGAATAAAGAATGAGCTGATCGTCTATTCGAAGGCGGATTAGCTGCCCTTATCAATCAGGGATGGTCAGGCCGGCACAGCCTGGCATAATCCCGATTGAAATAAAGAAGAGGATTGTCATTCTCGGAAAATGTTCCATCAATCACTTCACCGATTACAACAATAGATTTTGGCAGATCACAGCGGTCATAAACCCGGCAATCCAAAAGGGCAATCGCACCCATTAGAAATGGCGACGCGCTTGTCAATGTAAAGGTTCCCACTTCATTGAAGCAATCTTGAATGCGCTTGCCAAAGCCTGCGAAAAGGTTGGATATCTCCCTCTGTGAATCATCCGGGATTGACAAACCAAAAAAACCGCTTTCCGCGATCATCGTCTGCAAAGGATTTTCTTTAGCAATATTCACCAATACTAGCGGCGGTTCAAGCGATAATGAAGTAAATGAGCTGACAGTTGTTCCGGCGCGAGACTCCAGGCAGCTGCTGGTGAGCACAGCTACACCTGAAGCCCAATTACGCATTACATGCTTAAGCACTTCACCTTTATTTTCGAGAGTGGCTATTCCATTCATGAGCATAATAAATATGATTTATCTCAAACGAGGTGCGACTTTAGTCTAATAGAAATTTTAATAAGCTAAGAAAACAGAATTATGTGCCTTATTAGGATAGATTGGTATAATTTTCCAAATTCATCAGGTCTTTGGAGAATGAATGCGTAATCAATTGAATTTTCAATCCATCATGCTCGCTTTGGAACACTTCTGGGCGGAAAAAGGATGCCTGATATGGCAACCTTATTATTCTCAGGTGGGTGCGGGTACGATGAATCCTGCGACTTTCCTGCGAGTGCTCGGACCTGAACCCTGGAATGTAGCCTATGTTGAACCTTCAGTCCGCCCGGATGATGGGCGATTTGGTGAAAATCCATATCGACTTCAACAACACTACCAGTTTCAGGTGATCCTTAAACCTGACCCCGGTAATCCACAGGAGTTGTATCTGCAATCTCTGAAGGCACTTGGGATTGACCCGCTTGAGCATGATATCCGTTTTGTGGAGGACAACTGGGAATCCCCGGCGCTGGGTGCCTGGGGATTGGGATGGGAAGTATGGCTTGATGGGCAGGAAATTACTCAGTTTACCTATTTTCAGCAGTCTGGTGGTTTGAGCCTTGATCCTGTATCAGTAGAAATCACATATGGGTTGGAACGTATCGCAATGGCATTGCAGGGCTGCTATAACTTTCAAAAGATCCAATGGAGTCCGGATTACACCTATGGCGATGTCAATTATCAGGCGGAAAAAGAGCACAGCCAATATTATTTTGAAACAGCGGATATCGAACGGGTGCGTGAAATGTTCCGGCTGTATGAAGAGGAAGCCAATCTGGCGTTGGATAAAGGGCTGGTGCTGCCAGCGCATGATTACATCCTTAAAAGTTCTCATACTTTCAATATACTGGATACCCGTGGTGCAGTTGGGGTGACCGAACGTCAGGCTTTATTTGGCCGCATGCGTGATCTCTCGCGGCGTTCTGCTGAAGCTTACGTCGCCCAGCGTGAAGCACTGGGCTTTCCCTGGCTTCAAAAACAAATTTCAATTGATGACAAGAAGGAAAAATTTAAAGACCAATTAGTACTGCCAGCAGATCAAAAAACGGATTCTCCAGCTGATCTCTTGCTTGAAATCGGAACCGAAGAACTTCCGGCGGCAGATCAGGAAAATGCGCTTCAACAACTTAAGGAACTTATACCTGCATTACTTGCTGACACGCGACTTGAGTATAGCGAAGTAAATGTTTTCGGAACACCTCGCCGGCTGGTGGTATGGATCGCATCATTGGCGCCTGCCCAGCTGGATTTAACGCAAAAAGTCAAAGGTCCGCCGGCAGACAGGGCTTTTGATAAAAGCGGAGCTCCCACCTCCGCTGCGATCGGCTTTGCCCGCGGTAAAGGCGTCGACGTAAAGGATCTAAAAACCGAAGAGATTGACGGCGGAGTTTACCTGGTGGCAGAAATTCACCAGACGGGCAGATCGGTCTTTGAAACATTACCGGAGAAACTATCGGGATTGATAGCCAGTTTGCGATTTGATAAGGCCATGCGTTGGAACACGAGCGGTGTGGCGTTCTCTCGGCCGATCCGATGGCTGGTGTCTCTTTTTGGAGATCAGGTAGTCCCGTTCGACTATGCGGGCTTGACAGCAGGGCGGGAAACACGCGGATTACGTTTCAGTGAAAAAGAAACCTGCGTATTAAAAAATACAGGGGAATACTTTGACTTTCTTGAACAACAGGGAATCCTGGCGGATCCAGAGAAACGTAAGTATAAAATTGCCAGCCAGGTGGCTGACCTGCAAACCTCAATCAATGCATCGCCTGAGGTGGATGGCTCATTGCTCAATGAAGTGACCAATCTGGTTGAAGCTCCCACAGCGTTATTAGGGAATTTTAACGAAGGATATCTGAGTTTGCCACCCGAGGTGCTGGTGGGAGTCATGAAAAAACATCAGCGCTACTTTCCCATCAAGGATATTCAAGGAAAAATAATGCCGCACTTCATCACTATTCGCAACGGCGGCAGCCAGCATTTGGAGGTTGTTGCACATGGTAATGAAGAAGTAATTGAAGCACGATTCGCCGATGCGGTATTTTTTATGCGTGAGGATAATAAACACAAAATTGATGATTTCATCCCGCGTTTGGACACACTGATTTTCCATCCAAAATTAGGTTCAATGCTGGATAAAACCGAAAGAATCGTGAAGCTGACTGATAAGTTATCAGAACAACTTAAACTCACTCCGGAGGATCAATCTGCTGCCCTGGAAGCTGCACGCTTCTGTAAAGCCGACCTTGTGACGAAAATGGTGGTTGAAATGACCGCGCTTCAAGGTGTTATTGGACGATACTATGCGCTTAAGAGCGGGAAAAATGCACTGGCCGCCCAGGCGATAGAAGAGCACTACCATCCGCGCTTCTCTGGTGATACTCCACCTGCATCCATGCCAGGCCTGGTGGTAAGTCTGGCTGACAGGCTCGATTCATTGGCGGGCTTGTTTTCGGTAGGAATGGCACCTTCGGGGACTAAAGATCCATTTGGTTTAAGAAGAGCAGCCATTGGTTTGGTACAAAACCTGATCGCAAAAGGCATTTCTATTGACTTGCGCCAAAGCCTGGATAGCGCGTCAAGCTTTTTTCCCTCTCCGCTTAAACCTGAGGTTATGAAGGCGTGCAGCGAGTTCATCACCGGGCGTTTTGAAAATTTGCTCCTTGAAGAAGGTTATAAGCATGATGTGGTCAGGTCTGTGCTCGCAGAGCAAGCCTATAATCCGACTGCCGCGCTTACCGCAATCAGAGAACTTACTGAATGGACCACCAGAAAAGATTGGAAAGACATACTGCCTTCATACGCGCGCTGTGTGCGTATTACACGTGACCTTAAAGACACATTCTCACTCAATTCAGATAAACTGCTCGAAATCCAGGAAAAAGAACTATATAATACCTATGAAAATGTCAAAAAATTGATCGGTCCAGAAGCATCATTAGGGAGCTTTCTGACTAATTTTGTAAACATGGTTCCTGTGATCAATAGCTTTTTTGATACTATTTTGGTGATGGATAAAGACCAAAAAGTTCGCGAGAACCGACTGGCACTGCTTCAAGCCATTGCCGGCTTTACCAAAGGTAAAGCGGATTTTTCACAACTCGAAGGATTTTAAATTTTTAAAGAAAGAGAGAAGAAATGGCATCAGTTCAACTAAAAAAAGTATATGAGGATAAAACAGATGGCGAAATCTATGAGGCAGCCAAGAAAGCCATAGTCAATGCAGGTTTTAAGGTGTGGAAAACCCGCGATCTTGCCCGCGTAGTTTTGGGAAACGGAACTCACGAAGGTAAAGAAGTACGTTTAAATTTTGTTGTGAGCATGTTTGACAGCAGCGCGACCGCATCTGTGGAAAGCGATGATCTGGATGAAAAAGCGCTTGCAGTTATTCCTGAAAAATTGCATGAGGAATTGTCGAAACTGATCTCATAATCATTTACGTTCCTCTTGCATTCTAGTGATAAATACATTAAAGTAAAACCATCCCATTGATGGTTTTATTTTTTTTCGGCAATGAACACAATTGATGAAATTAAAAGCCGACTTGATATTGTCGATATTGTTTCCGAGGATGTCAAGCTGAAAAGAAGCGGAAAGAATTTTACCGGTTTCTGTCCTTTTCACGCCAACTCACGTACGCCGGCTTTCGTAGTTTTTTCAGATACAGGTACATGGCGATGTTTTGGTGAATGCAACGAGGGTGGTGATATTTTCAAATACGTTATGAAAAAGCAAGGCTGGGATTTCAGGGAAGCTTTAAAATTTCTAGCCGAACGGGCGGGTGTAAAACTTGAACCGCTGACTCCGGAATATAAGGAGAAAAATGAGCGGGCTGATCAGCTTCGTAAACTCCTGGAAGATGCAGTGATTTTTTTCCGACACCAATTGACCCAGACTGAACCCGGGAGGGCCACTCTGGAATACTTGACAGAAAAAAGGGGCATCACTCAAAAAACTGCTGAGACCTGGGGATTGGGATATGCCCCGCAAGGCTGGGATTCAACTCTAAATTACTTCCTGAAAAAAGGGTATTCACAGGCTGATCTGATGGATGCGGGAATGCTTTCTGAAAAACAGGAGGGCGGTGTGTTTGACCGTTTCCGGCATCGTTTGATGTTCCCAATCAGGGATGCAAATGGTGAAATGACGGGATTTGGCGGACGCGTGCTGAATCCTGTGGATGTCCCAAAGTTCATGAATTCACCACAATCACTGCTTTTTGATAAAAGCCGCCTGCTTTATGGTTTGGATAAGGCGCGCAAAGCGATCCGTACTGCCAATCAGGCTGTCATTGTGGAAGGTTATCTGGATGTTGTGGTAGTTCATCAGCAGGGTTTTGAAAATGTTGTCTCGCCAATGGGAACTGCGCTGACAGAAACCCAAATGCGATTGCTGAAACGCTTCACGCGCCGTTTTGTGCTGGCGCTTGACCCGGATGCCGCTGGCGTAAAAGCAACCATGCGTGGATTGGAAGTAGCACGGGAATCACTGGATCACAGCAGCGATATAACCTTTGACGCGCGTGGTTTGCTTCACAATGAAGCGCGTCTGCAGGCTGACCTGCGTGTCAGTGCTTTGCCGGAAGGATTGGATCCTGATGAAATTGTTCTGCGGGATCCTGAAGAATGGAATCAAATTATCGCAGCATCCAAACCCATCATTTTTCATGTTCTGGATACATTAATAAATGATCAGGATATCCGGGATCCAAAAACAAAAAGTGATATCGCCTTGCGGATTTTACCGTTGATCAATGATGTTCCCAACCCTGTTGAAAGAGATGCTTACAGGCAGCATGTTGCCAGAGTTCTTCAGGTAGATGAGGGTGCATTATTACAACTGACGACTCATAAAGCACGGCCGCGCAGAAGGTTTAATAAAGTTGAGATAAAAAGCAGTGAACCAGAATCTCAGAAAACAGCAGGAGTAAACGTACAGGAAAGAATTGGAGCGATGGAAATACAGGTGCTTGCCTATCTGCTGGAAGATCCTGAAAAAATTTATCGTATTGACCGATGGCTGCAAAAAGAAGAATTGGAACGTATTTCAGCAGCAGATTTTTATTATTCAGAACATAGCCAAATAGCTGAAATTATCTTGAAATCTATTAAGCAAAATGAACTTGATCCAGCACAATTCATTCAGGAAAAACTTGCTGAAGATGTTGATCTACTGCTCGAAAAACCGGTTAAATTAAATTCCATAGAAACCGAAAAAGAACAAAAGGACGCGAGCGAGCGTGAACTGGAAGAAGTGATACGTCTCATCATGCAACTTCGCCAGATGCAAGTCAACGGCTTTATCAGCCAGATGCGATTCCTGGAATCTAATCAGGAAGAAAAGCCTGACACACAGGCTCAAAAAATTCAGCAAGAAAATTTTATGAAACTGGTCAGGGCACGGAGCTTGCTGGATAAAGCACTGGCTAAACCAATGATTATTGACTAAAGGCTGTTCATGTATAATTAATTACATGAACCGCAAGAAAGCTGGCATAGAAAATCCGCCAGAAGAACCCCTGATAAACGGCATTTTTCCGGAAATTGAGAATTCTGAGATACCCTTTTTCCAGGAAGAATTGATACCAATTGTCGATGACATTCGGATCACAGATGAAACAGCTGAAGAAGCACTACTGCCTGTTGAGGGGGATCTGGTCACCCTGGAAGATGCAGAAATTTCGGATGAATCAGCCGACATAATTTCCAGATCAATTGCAGCCAGTGAACTTTCTGAAGATCCAATCCGGCTTTATTTAAAAGAAATTGGCCAGATTGAACTATTAAATGCTGAAAGCGAATTTCGTTTAGCCACGCGTAATGAGGCCAAAAAACGATTGGTTTGGCTGCAAAACCGTGAAAAAGATAATCCCCGAAAAACAGATCAAACTCATATTATCTTTAAGCAGATTCTGGATGATCTGCTGCAGGCTAATAAAAATCTTCAGATTTTCTGTGAAAACATCCAGGCATTTGAATTGCCTGATTTCATTCTTGTTTTGGCTGAAGCCCAAGCTTTGCGAGCCAATTGGTATGGAGATACGCCATCCTATACACGTCAATTTATGGACAATTTCTGGCAGGAAATCGCACGTTCGGAAGATTCTATACGTTTGCAGCTTCTTTCAGGCCTTGTTCAGGAAATCTATGCCTTTTATCTGGCGGGTTATCTGCTGCCGGAACAGACAGCTTTTTACCTGATCGATCATTATAAGAAACGCGGGAAATTTCCACTGGAAAAATCCTGCCTTGCGCATCTTCCAGGTCATTCCGAATTAAAAAAGACAATTGAAAATGTAAACAGACTCTCTGAGGAAGCAACCCAGGTGCTCGTGCGTGCCAATTTGCGACTGGTGGTGAGTGTGGCAAAGCGGTTTCTTGGGAGAGGGATTTCTTTTTTGGACCTGATCCAGGAAGGAAATATTGGATTACTGAGGGCGGTATCAAAATTTGATCCCGCACGCGGTTTTAAATTCAGCACATATGCCACCTGGTGGATCAGGCAATCTATCAGCCGCCACATCGCGGAACAGGCAAGAACCATCCGCATCCCGGTTCATTTGTTTGAATCGATTTCAAAATTACTGCGAGTTCAGCGTACACTGGTACAGCAGCTTGGGCGCGACCCTCAACCGGAGGATATCGCTTTAGAATCCGAATATATCAGCGCCGACGAACGCAATATCATCAAACGGGCATTGAAAGAGGGTGGTGTGATACCACCCGATCTCCAGAAGCGCTGGGAATCTGTATCACAGAAGGTCAAAAATATTCTCAAATCAGCTGATGAACCAATATCGCTGGAAAAGCCGGTAGGTGATGAAGACAGCGGCCAGCTTGGAGATTTTATTGAAGATAATGAAGCTATAGAGCCAATGGATGCTGCATCACGGGAAATGCTGCGCGAGCAAGTACAAAACGTTCTGGGTGCATTAACAGAACGGGAGCGGCAAGTGCTTGAATTACGTTTTGGTTTGATTGACGGCAAGGACCATACATTGGAGGAAGTCAGTAACTATTTTAACGTGACACGGGAACGAATCAGACAGATCGAGGCTAAAGCTCTGAGAAAATTACGTCATCCCACACGAAGCCGCCAACTGCGCGATTACTTGACATAAATTGTTCCAGAGTCTTTAAACTTGCAGGTAAAAACAGTGCATGATATAATACCAAAGTTAACAAGTATGGAACTATTCGCTTCCAACGGCAGGCTTTATCCATAAGTATAGGAAACAGCCCATAATTATCCCAACAGGATTTATACATATATCATTTTATTAAGGTGAATCGCACTTTTGGGTGGAGCATGCGTTCACAATTCAAATAATATTAAAAGGCAAATGTAATGGAAATATCCGAGTTATTAAAAAAACCACTAATTGAATTACATAAAATTGGCGAAGAGTTGGGCATACCGGATGCCAAACGAAAGAAAAAAGAATTTTTATCGATCGCAATTGCCAGCCGGACGCATGGTGAAGAAGGGGTGGAAAAAGGCGGTGGTATTTTGGAAATCATGCCGGAGGGCATCGGTTTCCTGCGTGAAGATTACCACATGGGGAAAAATGATATTTATATTTCCCAGGCACAATTACGCCGCTTTGACCTGCGCAACGGTGATATGATTTTTGGCGAGATTCGGCCCCCGCGTGAATCCGAAAGGCATTATGGACTGGTTAAGGTTGAAACAGTCAACGGTTCGGCTGCGGAAGAAGCTAGAAACCGCATTAAATTTGAAGACCTGACTCCCATCTTTCCTGATAAACGCATAGATCTTGAAACCAAACGCGGGATCCTTTCCAACCGATTGATCAATATGGTAGCTCCAATAGGACGCGGCCAGCGCGCGATGATCGTATCACCTCCGAAAGCGGGTAAAACCACTATTTTAAAAGAATTGGCAAATGCGATTTCAGATAACAACCCGGACATCCATCTATTGATCAGCCTGATCGGTGAGCGCCCGGAAGAGGTGACCGATATGGATCGGTCTGTAGTTGGTGAGGTCGTCGCTTCAACTTTTGATGAACCAGTTACTGAACATGTACGCACAGCTGAAATTACCCTTAATCGCGCCAAACGGCTGGTTGAGATTGGTCATGATGTCGTGATTTTAATGGACAGCCTGACCCGGCTGGCGCGGGCTTACAATATGGTTGTCAATCCCTCAGGACGAACCCTGTCGGGAGGTATGGATCCTTCAGCGCTTTACCCGCCAAAGCGATTTTATGGAGCAGCACGCAACATCGAGGATGGCGGCTCATTGACCATTATCGCAACTGCTTTGGTCGACACTGGTTCGCGGCTTGATGATGTTGTATATGAAGAATTTAAAGGCACAGGCAATATGGAACTCCATCTTTCCAGGCGCTTGCAAGAAAGGCGTATTTTCCCTGCCATTGACATTGAACGTTCAAGCACCCGACGTGAAGAACTGCTGCTTGACCCTGATATCCTTCAAAAGATCTGGTTAATGCGCCGCATGTATCTGCAGATGATCGGGCAAGTTCCACAGGGTGCAGGGATGGACCCGGCTGTGGCAACCGAGGCAATTCTTAATAAAATGAGCAAAACTAAAGATAATCTTGAATTTCTTGAAGCATTGACCGCTGATGCCTAAATTCATGATTTTTTCCCGACATAAGGATGACCAGGAAAATTCAACCGGCGATCAAAAAACAATGCCGGTTTGGGTAATTGCTGCAACCTGGGTGATCGCTTTCCTGATGATCGCTTTACTGGGATTTTCCCTGTACCAATACTTCAGCGGGCAATCTCTGCTGGCGTATATAAATTTTTCATCAAATACAAACGAGGAATCGCAGGCACCTTCTACATTACCAGATTTTGCGCCAACCAAAGCTTATAATTCGGTAGCACGCAGTACAGATCCGCAGACCGTCTTGCCAACCGGGTCAAGGAAGGGTGTGGTTGAATATCAGGTTGAAGCCGGGGATACGCTTTTTGGTTTGGCAAAATCTTACTCCCTTGAACCCGAAAGCATCCTGTGGGCAAATTTTAAAAGTCTGCACGATAATCCCCACATGATTTCTTTAGGGGTGACATTAAATATTCCACCCGTGGATGGAATTTTATATGAATGGAAGACGGGCGATAAACTGGACCATATCGCGGGATTATATAAAGTGGATGTTCAGGATATTCTGCTCTATCCGGGTAATGATCTGGATATAACCAATCCAGTTATCGAGCCGGGTACTTTAATCATGATCCCGGGCGGTTATCGCGAGCTCGAACAAAGCTGGATCGTACCTCTGCAGGCGGCTGATGTGTCAGGCGGAACGACCGCGGTCATCAATGGTCCTGGTTCCTGCACACCTGCCGGTGTTTACTATGGCGGTGGTTCCTTTGGATGGCCTGCGCCTTATCCGGGCAAAGTTTCTGGTAATGATTATTGGTCAGGCCATCCTGCCATTGATGCCCAATGTTTTGAAGGTGATGGAATATTCGCCTCAGATTCCGGCATGGTCATTTATGCCGGGCCTATCAGTGGCGGTTACGGGAATATGGTGGCTATAGATCATGGGAATGGTTACGTAACAGTGTATGCCCACTTAAATAGCTGGAATGTATCGTGCGGTCAGCCGGTCAATAAAGGGCAGGTCGTGGGCGCGTGCGGAAGTACCGGAAATTCCACCGGTGCTCATCTGCACTTTGAAATTCGTCAAAATGGTGGTTTTCTCAACCCATGGCAGGTGCTACAGTAAAACGGATCCCGGGAAACCGGGATTTTTTCTTATAACAGAATTATTATAAAAAGCATCTTTAACATATAGACGCGAAGACTCAGCTACAAAAGGGTTGGCGGATCTACCTCGATATGAATCCCATTAAAAATTTCACCCTTAAGCAGTTTAGCTGGATCTGTTCCTTTTAGAATGACCTGCCAGCGATACAGACCTCTGCGCTTTGCGAAATAGGGAGGAATGGGTTCGGATAGTTCAAAGGTTTTGTCACTGCAGGAATTCACCAGGCGCTCCAGGTGGTTGAAAAGCTCAAGCGCAGTATCTTGCGCCTTTTTTGAGTCAGTATCCTGTATTTCAAAGCGTACCATGCGCACAAACGGAGGATACCTTAATTTGCGTCGAAAGGCTATTTCGTCAGAAAAAAATCCGGCAAAATCATGCTTTGCTGCCCGCTGGATGGAATAATGCTCCGGTTGATAGGTTTGCATAATAACCTTACCACCCAAAGAACTACGGCCAGCGCGACCAGCAACCTGCGTAAGGAGTTGAAAGGTTCGTTCAGCCGTTCGGTAATCCGGAAAATTGATGCCTACATCTGCCAGAACCACCCCGACCAGCGTAACCAGGGGCAGGTCCAGGCTTTTTGCCAGCATTTGAGTTCCGATAAGAATATCTGCGTTATGCTGCCTGAAATGAGCAAGTATTACCTCCTCAGATCCCTTTGCGCTGGAGGTATCGGCGTCCCAGCGCAGGAGCCGCGCTGAGGGGAATAAATTTTGCAGATCCGCCTCAATTTTTTCAGTCCCTGTACCGAATTGCTTGATGCGGTTGCTGCTGCAATTTGGGCATTTGGCAGGCAACTTACGTGAATATCCGCAAGTGTGGCAAACCAGTAAGTTTGAATTGCGGTGATAGGTCAATGAAAAATCACAGCGCGGGCATTTAAGTGTAAGACCGCAATCCCGGCAAAAAACATAACTTGCGCTACCGCGGCGATTCATCAAAAGGATCGCCTGTTGCTTTTTCGCAAGGACTTCCTCTAATCCCAGTGATAGGCTGCGGCTGAAAATTGAAAAATTTCCTTCACGTAGTTCGACACGCATATCCACGACTTTGACTTCCGGAAGAGGAGTGGCAGATGCTACTTGGCCTGACGGCTCTGCAGTGAGATGCGCCAAGATACGTGTCGGCAATTCCAAAAGTGGCCATTTTTCAAATTTTGCCTGAAAATACAGACTGACATCCGGTGTTGCGGTCCCCAAGATCACAGCAGCATGACTCAATTGGCCAAAGATGATCGCAGCTTCCACCGCATGATAAGTGGGGCCCATATCGGTCTGATAATACGATTCGTCATGGCATTCATCAATAATGATTGCACCGATATTGGGAAAGGGCGAAAAAAGCGCACTGCGTGGTCCGATAGCGATTGAAAAATCCGCTCGACGGGCACGCTGCCAGGTGTCATATCTTTCGCCGGGCGAAAGTTTTGAATGGATGACCCCCACTTTGCCTGGAAAACGTCCCATAAAGCGTTCTATTGTCTGAGGCGTAAGTGAAATTTCCGGTACAAGCACAATTGCCTGCTGACCTGACGCGAGCACCTTTTCAATGACACGCATATATATCTCTGTTTTACCTGATCCAGTAACACCATGCAGAAGAATAGGCTTTGTTTGCGTACGCTGATCAACCAAATTTTCAATTTTCATCCAAACAACATTTTGTTCAGAAGTTAATTTTGGTTTAACTGTGTAACGCAAGTCAGCTTGCGTGTTCTTCAGAGGATCCCGCCAAACTTGATCAGATTGAAATGTGATATAACCTTTTTGTTCAAGCCAGCGCAAATCGGATGAATTTGCCCCTGTGGAAGCATAAAGCCAGGATATTTCTGCTGATTCCTTTTCCTTTGCCAGCAACCTTAACACAGCAACTTTACGAATTGATGAGGCTGTGTGCCTGAGATCCAGAGAAGACAGTACTGACTCCAAATTCCGGGCAGAGAGCGTTATCAATACCGAGCGGGAATACTTGTTGTGCACTGAAGGCTTTGATAATAATGGCTGGCTTACGATCAAGCCCTTGCTGACCAGTATACGAGCTGATCCTCGCCAATCTTTCATTTTGAAGATCTTATCCAGCTGCCTGCCGCGAAGCGGGCCGCGCTTGATTAGAGCGGTGAGTATACGCTGTGAAATGATAGGCAGGGATGCAATTTCAAAATCAGCAGGCAGATTAGGACTGAAAAGTGAATCTGACCTTTGACTTAATCCCGCGGGCAGCATGGCTGATAAAAATTCGGCGATCGGCTGAAGGTATTTCTTTGACAGATAGAACGCAAGATCCAATTGGTTTTTTGTCAAAGCCGGCGCTTCATCCAACAGAGCATGGATCGGTTTCGTTTCTGTTACTTCAGGCTGATCCAATAGATCAATCACAACCCCCTGCACGATCTGCTTTCCGAAAGGTACTTCAACCAGACATCCAGGAGCAAGCGATCCGATCATTCCCTGAGGAATGCCATAATCAAAAAGATCTCTGATCTGAGGAACGTTGACCGCGACTCTCGCAAATTCTTTCATGCGGCTAACCACATTATTATTATGAAACCATTATTGCAGCTGAGCCGTAACCAACCACTGAGCTGGGATCTCCCGTGGCGTTTGCAGAAGTGCAGTAATTCAGGATCTGAACCTTATTGGCACCGGCCAATCTTGAGGCCCAAAGCATAGCAGCCACAGCACCCGCTCCACAGGCAAACGCACTGCCATCTGCTTCTGCCGAGAGAACACTATCGGGATCAAAGGCATTGATGCGCCGCAGCATCTCACCATCAAGAGCTTCGGCAATTTCCAATGGATAAAAATGAGACAGATCGGAACTCGCGACCAAAATAAAATCCTTTTCAGCGACTACTTGATAAAGCGCCTTTGCCAGTGAATTTAGAAAAATTGGGTTATGAGATCGGACCATCAATGGTAAAAGTGAAAAACCGGTTCTCCAGACGCGCTGAAGAAAGGGAAGCTGAATTTCAAGTGAGTGTTCCTCATCCATTGGGACTTGAGTAATCTGTATTTTTTGATCATCTAATAATTTTTCAAGCGCTGATAATTCGGTTTCTGCGACAGGGATTCTTCCGAGCGGCGTCTGATAAGCGGCATGGGCGGTTGTAAGCAAGTCAGCCCTGGAGTAGGGGTGGTATGGTGAAAGAATGACAACCAACTTGCTTGGTTTATCCTGGATCGCTTTAAAGGCGTAGGCAGCTGTTCTGCCGGAATAGCGATGACCGGCATGCGGAGCAAGCAGGCCGATCACCCTCCCGGACAACTCATCTGCGGATAACTTTACGGAGCCGAGCAAGGCATCGATCTGGTTGGCAAGTTTATCAGGGTTGCCAAGATACCAGGTTCCGGCGATAGGCGAAGGACGCGCATCTGATCTGAAATCCATTTTTCTACCTCAATTCTGATTATACAGATAATCAGAATTTTCGATGGAAACAGACTGATCAGCCGAGGTAGCTGTGGGGATTGAGGCGGATAGAACCCTGGCGGATCTCGAAATGCAGATGCGGACCGCTGGAGTTGCCGGTGCTGCCCATTGTACCGATCGTGTCTCCCTGATAGATACTCTGGTTGCAGGTAACGGCTATTGTATCCAGGTGAGCATAAATTGACTGAAGATCATTGCCATGGTCAACAACGACCACATTGCCATAACCCCAGGTGCTCCAACCCGCATAGACGACCACACCATTATCCACTGTAAGGATCGGATTTCCTTTTTTACCGCCAATATCGATACCATAATGGCCGACATCCGGCGTCCATTCATAACCGGAAATGCGTGTTTCAGTTGTCGGCCATACGTAGGTGCTGGTACCCAGAGGCCCGATATCCGTAATGGCGCACTTGCCTTCTCCCCAGATGGCGGATTCCGCCGGGGCATCTCGCTGAATAAGGACCAAGAATTGGTCCACGAATTCACGTTTGCCGCCGGGAACAAAGATCTTGGTGCCTTCTGCAATGTTCGGATCGGCAAAATCGCCAATGGTATCCATGCTTAAATTGTTGCCAGGCCAATTGATGATATCCTCAGGGGTTACACCCAGGGTTTCAGAAAATTTATTCAAACCGTTGCCCTTTACCCAAGGCCAAAGTACGCCATCAATGGGGGGAACATTAAGCACCTGACCAGGCAGAATAAAGGCCGGATTATCCAGCAAGGTCTCATAGTTTGTCCACAAAAGAGAAGCGGGTTTTAAACCAAAGGCCTCTGCGATGGAATAAATCGAATCACCTGCTTTCACTTCATAGGTGGAAAATTCGTAACGGGAACCAGACACTGCGGCCGGGACAGATCTTTTTGTGTTTGCTGCAGGGGATAAACCTTCTACCGGTGCAATTCCCTCATAAGAGGGCAGTTCAATTGGGCCTTCAATTATGGCGGCGGAGGGCAAGCTCGCCGTGAGATCGGTTTTTTCTCCGGGAATAAAGAAGCCTTTCATGACCCATATTACCAGGCCCACCAGACTGATCGTTACCAGAGCGGAACCTGTGCGCAATGCGATGTTACCCATACCTAATTTGGTAATATATGCCCAAAAACGGTCCCAAAGCCTCATAAACTGGAGAGAATCTTCAGAATCAGGTTTTTTTGGAGGTAAAGCGTCAAACTGATCGCGGTTATCACGCGGTGTTAATTGTTCGTCCATTCAACCTCGGAAAATTATCATAACACAGGAAAAAGAGCCAGTTTGCTCTAAATATGCATAACAGGATAAAAATTGTCGTTTTTATTATAAACCATTTCAATTCTCGGTAGGTATAATAACCTTTGTATGGCGAGCCAAAAAATATTAGCACAAGAACTGGGAAAATTATTGAAATCCAGAGGCTTATGGTTGGCCACAGCTGAATCCTGCACTGGCGGATTGCTTGGACATTTAATTACTTCAACCGCAGGATCGTCTGACTATTACCTCGGAGGATTCATCACATACTCAAACGAAACAAAAGAACACTGGCTGGGAGTTGCACATTCAACACTTCTACAGTTTGGCGCAGTAAGCAAGGAAACCGTAATTGAAATGGCACACGGCATACGAAACACTCTGAGAGAAAAAATTCTACCCGAAAAGGTCATTGGAATCTCCATCTCGGGAGTCGCGGGGCCTGGCGGCGGTTCTCCTGAAAAACCTGTGGGCACAGTCTGGATCTGTGTCAGCGGCGCTGAAGGCGAAGAAGCAGTCAAGTTTAATTTTCAAGGAGATCGTGGTGATGTGAAAATCCAATCCGCAGAAAAAGCGATGGAGCTTTTGACTTCATATTTACGAAAGTAAAAGAGCTCCGTAAGGAGCTCTTTTTTTTCTCAACCTAATTTGCTTCTTTCCGCCTCAATTATGCTCTCGTCCAGCTTTTTAAACAGCGGCTGAGGTTCCCTGAAAGAATCACCAGGCGATAATTTGCTCGGCTCCCAGAAACCTGTTGCTTTGGTTGGATCATAAAGCAGTGCAGTATGCTCGCCCAATGAATCGTTGATCTTCTGTGTGTATTGTTCCCCAAAAAGCGGTTCAGAATATCCTAGGTAATGATGAAGCTTTTCACAGGAAAAGGGCAGAAATGGTGCAAACAAGATCTTGAGAGAATCGATCGCTTTCATAGCAACATAAATGGATCGGCCTGCTTCGGCCTTGTCTTTTTTAATTGTGAACCAGGGTGCGGAAGTGTCAAGGTATTTATTGACCTCTGATGCCAACCGAATGGCTTCACCCAACGCCGAACGCAGACGAACAGCCTCGAGTTCTTTCCCGACAGTTTCAAATCCTTTTTCAACCTGATCGAGTAAAGCCTGGTCATCCGCAGATAACATTCCAGGGTCAGGTACAACGCCTTCCCAATTCTTATAAGCAAACGAAAGCACACGATTTGCCAGGTTGCCCCAGGTGGCAACCAATTCATCGTTGTTGCGGTGAAAGAAATCAGCCCAGTCCCAATCTGCATCGCGGGTCTCAGGCATGATGCAGGTCAGGTAATAACGCAGTGTGTCCGGGTCATATCGGCTAAGAAAATCCAATCCCCAGATAGCCCAGTTGCGGCTTCCGGATATTTTCTTTCCTTCCAAATTCAGGAATTCATTAGCTGGCACATCATAAGGGAGGACAAACTCCGCTTTTTCACCACAGCCGAATTCTTCATCAAATTGACCGTCTGCGCCGGAAAGTTCAGCCGGCCAAATAATGGCATGAAAGGGAATATTATCCTTTCCAATGAAGTAAAGGCTCTTGGCATCTGCCTTTTTCCACCAGGAACGCCATGCGTCAGGTTTGCCATGCAAACTGCTCCACTCTATGGAAGCCGAAAGATAGCCGATGACAGCTTCGAACCAGACATATAAGCATTTGCCATCCCAGCCCTCTACCGGCACAGGAATACCCCAATCAAGGTCGCGGGTGATCGGCCGACCGCGCAGGCCTTCAGTTTGAATTTGGCCAAGAGACTGGCGCAGAACATTTGGCCGCCAGTATGATTCGCGTGATTTAAGGAAGGTTTCAATTTGATTTTCAAGTTCACCCAGATCAAGGAAAAAATGTTCAGTCTCGCGCATTTCGGGTGTTGAACCATCTATCTTGGAGCGGGGCTCTAAAAGCAGCGAAGGATCCAGCAGATTCCCGCATTGGTCGCATTGGTCGCTGCGAGCGTTGCTGTATCCGCAGATATAACAGGTGCCTTCCACATACCGGTCAGGCAGAAAACGTCCCTGCACCGGAGAATACCACTGAAGCTGCTTATCTTTATACATAAATCCATTATTAAGCAGGGCAGTGAACATCGACTGTGACACTTTAAAATGATTCTCTGTGTGAGTTGAAGTAAACAGGTCAAAGTTTATGCCGAGCTTTTGGAAGAGGTCAAGAAAACTTTGATGATACTTTTTATAAACGGCTTCCGGGGTCATCTTTTCAGCTTCAGCGCGCACCGTTATGGGTGTACCGTGAGAATCCGTCCCCGAGACCATTAACACCTGATCGCCCTTTAACCGATGAAAGCGGGCAAAAATATCCGCAGGGAGATAAGCCCCAACCAGATTGCCCACATGAATTTCTGCGTTGCCGTAAGGCCAGGCAACAGCTGTCAGGATAAATTCGGACATAAATGCTACTCCAGACTGATGATGTGCCTGTGATTTTATCACGAAGGTTTTTCCAGTCTACCTTTAGGATAATCAATTACAATAAAATAAATTCTCGGAGGAAACAATGCCAGGAAAAGCAGCGGAATGGCGCCAGGATCTTGATTCTCATCGGATAAACACGCTGGGTGAGATGTTTATAAAACCAAAACCCGTAATCGGCATGGTGCACCTACCGCCTCTGCCCGGCGCGCTTGGATATACCGGTTATCCAATGCAGGAAATCATTGATTTTGCCTTGAAAGATGCAGCTACGCTCGTTGATAATGGAGTTGACGGGCTAATTGTGGAAAACATGTGGAACATTCCATGGACGGTAGGTATGGAAACCTCACCTGAAGAAATGTGCTCGCAGGCTGTCGCCGCAGCGGAGGTAGTCAAGTCGGTAAATGTTCCCGTTGGCATCAATGTGGTACACAATGGCAGCCGGGTTTGTCTGGGTATTGCCATTGCGGCAGGCGCCAAATTTATGCGCATCTGTCTTTTAACTGGTGCAGCAGTTTGGGATTCGGGCGAATTTACTTCAGGCTGCGCGCGTGACCTGCTCAGTGCACGCAAATTAAACCAGGCTGAGCATATTAAGATATTTTGCGATGTAGACAAGAAGCATTCTGTGCGATTTCCGGGTATCGATTTGGAAACACATATCGAATGGACTGAATTCTTTCTGGCGGATGCTATGATCATCACCGGTCGCATGACGGGCAACGCCCCTGATATTGAAAAAGTCAGAAAAGCAAAGCAATTGGCAAAAGGACGGCCTATCCTGATGGGCAGCGGGATGACCGCAGAGAATGTGGCCGAATTTATGAAAGTCGCTGATGGCTGCATTGTGGGATTTGGCATGAAAGACACCGGACACCCTTATCGTCCGGTCAACCCTGATAACGTCAAACGCTTCATGGAGTCAGTCGGAAAACTCCGATAAAAATGCGACCCAAGAATATTCTTGTTATTGGTGATATCAATATTGATATCACTATTTTTTCAAATCACTATCCACATGAGGGGGGCAGTATTTCCGCGGAGCAGTGCGATTTTCGATTGGGCGGTTCAGGATGCATCACCGCACTCAGCCTTAAATTACTCGGTCTGCCAACAACGCTTACGGCCAATATGGGCAATGATGTTTTCTCACAATTTGCGTTAGGTTATTTTAATGCTTTGGGATTAGATGTATCTTTGGTAAATATCCTTTCAGATAAGCAAACCGGATTTTTCCTGACTCTAATCACGGGCTGTGAAAAAAATACAATATTCAGCAACCGGGGCGCGAATGCTGCCTCCTTTGACATTAAAGCCCTGCTGCCAAAATTAAAAGAATTCGACCATCTGCATGTTTCCGGTTATACCTTAAAAGGCGATGACCAGTATGATGTATTAAAAGAATTAATAGAAAGCGCATATAGATTGAGAATCCCGATCAGCCTGGATCCGGGCATTTGTGTTTCTGAGCAATCGGCTGAAAAAATTCTTGGATTATTAAAATTCGTAAAATATTTTTTGCCGAATCAGGGTGAATTGGCTTTTCTTGTGAAGTCCGGGGAAATAGATAAAAAGATCGAAGCATTGCTGGAATTGGGATGTAAGGCAGTGATTCTGAAACAAGGAATTTTGGGTGGAAAGTATTTCGAGAAAGGATTTATGGTAAGCGCTCCAGCCGAAAATGATCCTCAAAAGAAGATCGTTAACACCTCGGGCGCAGGGGATTGCTTTAACGGTGGATTTTTAAAAGGCATGCTGGAAGGAAAAAGCCCGGAAAATGCTTTAAAACTGGCGAATGCTATTTCCTTTAAAATGATCACATCAAAACATGGAATCGTGGATTTGATCCAGGAAGCGAATATTGATCGCGTTATTTGAATCCAGCAGAAAAAGGTTTGAATTTATTATTTTCGTCATGCTTGACGACTTACGTGCGCTGCGGTATAGTATGCTCACGGTTAATCCCAAGCCCTCGTAGCTCAATTGGATAGAGCGTTTGCTTGCGGAGCAAAAGGCTGCAGATTCGAGTTCTGCCGGGGGCACCTTCAACGGAGCGGTAACCACCGCTCCTTCTGTTTATATAGGAATGAAATCATGAAACCTAAGAAAAAGCATATCTTATTATCTAATGACGATGGCATCGATTCGCCAGGATTGTGGGCAGCTGCTGAAGCCCTTTCTGAACTGGGTTATGTCACTGTTTCTGCTCCTCGCGATCATATGTCTGCAACAGGGCGTGGATTTGCCAGAGAGGCTGACGGACGGATTACCAAAAAGAAACTGACGGTTAAAGGTCAGGAATGGGATGTTTACGCCATTGGCGGTTCACCCTCGCAATCTGTGACCCACGGTATTTTGGAAGTCGTTCCGGAGCGGCCAGATCTGGTCGTGGCTGGTATCAATTTTGGTGAAAACTTAGCTACAGATGTCAGTTATTCTGGCACGGTTGGCGCAGCAATTGAAGCTGCATCGCTGGGCATACCTGCGCTGGCTATGTCGTTACAATTGTTGCATGATGATTATGATTCATATCATCCGGATGTTGATTTTTCTGTCGCAGCCTATTTCACCCGTATATTTGCACAGAAATTGCTCTCGAAAGAAATGCCTGAAGATGTGGATGTGTTAAATGTGGTTGTGCCGGATGGCGCAACAGAACAAACACCCTGGAAGGTAACCAGACTGGCACGCATGCGCTATTACAAGCCGTATGTCGTCAGAAAGGGAAAACCAGAGGATACCGGATATATCACTTCATATACCCTGAAAGATGAGGAGATCCCGCCGGACAATGATATTTATACTATTCGGGTGGAAAAGCTGGTTGCGGTTACGCCTCTTAGCCTGGATATGACATCGCGCATCGACCCTGGTTTTTTGGATGGGATCTTGAGAGCAGAATAATCGGTTATCTTCCTTAAGATGTAAAGCGAATATTTAGAATATCGCCGTCCTTTACCGGATAAACCTTGCCTTCAAGGCGCAATTTTCCCTTATTACGCGCTTCAGCAAGGCTGCCTGTTTCAATCATATCTTCGTAACTGATCACTTCAGCACGGATAAATCCTTTTTCCAGATCAGTATGGATTTCTCCTGCTGCCTCAGGTGCCAAAGCTCCGCGCCGAACAGTCCAGGCGCGCACCTCGTCTTCACCAACAGTGAAAAAGGAAAGCAGGCCGAGTAAATCATATGAGGCAGTGATCAAGCGGCTTAATCCCAGCTCTTTAATTTCATACTCCCGCATAAATACTTCAGCATCTTCTGGTGGGAGTTGAGCCAGGTCCATTTCCAATCTCCCCTGCAGATCGATCACCTGGCTGTTCTTGTGAGGATATTCCACGACTGGCGCTTTTTGTCCATCACCCAGATTGAGAAGGATGAGGATGGGTTTGCGACTGAGAAATCCAAATCCCGACATGATTTTTTCATCTTCTTCAGAAAATTCAAGGTTACGTAAAGGGATCGAGGCTGCCAGCGTTTGCTGCAGTTTATTGAATAAGGCGGCTTCGTGTTCTACTATGGATTTATCACGTCCCATAAAGCGCTTCTGTTCCTCGCCCAATTTTTCAAGTTTTCGTTCCACCGATATCTGGTCGTTCAGCAGAAATTCTTCATCCATCAAATGAATATCCCGGAGGGGATCGACGCTTTCGTGTACATGGGCGACTGAAGAATTTTCAAAGCAGCGCACCACATGAATAAAACCATCCATCTGGGTAAGCTGGTTCAATAACTGGCCGCTGATTTCACCTTTATCCGATGCGCCGCCAAGACCTGCGATGTCTGCATACGTCACCTTGGCAAATATTGTCTTTTTTGGATTGAACATCGCAGACAACCGATTAACGCGATTATCAGGTACATCTACAACCGCGGTATGCACTTCCATGCGCCCGACAGCTGCGCCGGTTGGTTGATTGCCGCGCGTCAATGCATTAAAAATCGTTGTCTTGCCGGATTGGGGTAAACCTATAATACCTAATTTCATAAATCCATCCGTTCAAAATTTTCTTCAATTATATACGCTTCGGTAGTTTGGCATTTCTCCGATTAACCCCAGATAAAACCGATGGAGAAATGATAAGCACAAATCTTGATCTTAGTAAGGTTTCTTTTACAGAAGGCTTGTTTCACTTATTTACAATAACCAATCAAGATACCTTGACCCTGCCTTTAAAACTGGATATACTTCTTCCACTTGCCGGAGTGGCGGAATTGGCAGACGCGCACGACTCAAAATCGTGTTCCTTCGGGAATGTGGGTTCGATTCCCACCTTCGGCATTATTTACCGCCGATTGGCGGTTTTTGTTTGGAAAGCGTTCTCTCAATTTTCCTGCCAATATTATTAAAATTCATAAAGATCCTGACTGCGATTTATTAATTAGAAAAAGATTGGTTTAAGGGGTGGTTTATTGACAGGATTTGTATGACAATATATTGATTTTTCATTATTGTATATTGTATAATATTCACTGATTGATGTGAATGACCATGATTAATTGGCGGGTTATCAACAGTCTTTCATTGAATCGGGCGTTGATTATCAATGCGCTCGGTATCAATACGCGCTTTTCCCGAAACCGAACACCTTGCAAAAACAGCAAGGTGTTTTATTTTCCACAGGATGCTATCATCCCCACATACTTTTATTTTCTAAAATCTGAATGAAAGGAGGTAATCTACCACCAATATACCATTTGGCAAGTATGCACATTATTTTTTAAAAGAATCTTAAAAAGGAGTTTTTGCTATGTCACCTGAAAAGAAAAAAGGTAATTGGGCAGAATCCCTGACCAACCTGATGGAGAAGATGGCGCCGATCTTTGATCAACCCATCCTCGCCTCAGTGCGCGATGGTTTCGTTGCCCTCATGCCGCTCATTATTGTGGGCGCCATCGTATTGATCGTTCTTCAATTCCCTCTGTGCTTCCGCGATGAAGCCGCCTGCTATCTGGAAAGTGCGCTACCCGAAAATATTTCATCCACATTGTGGCATGTATTTAATGTAACCTTCGGACTGTTGTCGCTGTATGTGGTTATCTCTATAGCCTATACGCTTTCACGCAGGCGTAGCCTGGATCCGTTAATGCCCATCTTCTTCTCTTTCATGTCCTATATCCTGGTTGCCAGTCCGCAACTGGCTGGCGGGGAAGCCGGCACTTTTCTGGACAACCAAGGCTTGTTCACGGCCATTGTGGTTTCAGTCATTTCTGTTGAAGTGTTCAACTTCTTCGTGAAGAAAAATATTGTCATCAAAATGCCCGAAGGTGTCCCTCCTGCGATCTCAGCCGCTTTTGCAGCTCTCATTCCAGGTGCTGTACTCGGTTTTGGCTGGTGGTTCATTCGCTTCATCCTCAACTTTGATCTGGCTGGCAACCTCTTTATTGTGCTCAGCAAAGTCGTTCCTGCCGCCTCCACATATGCAGCCGCAGCAATCGCTGAAACTTTCCATGCTTTCCTGTGGACCATGGGTATTCATGGCGACCTGACCATTGGTATTGCCCTGGAACCCGTCTGGCAAGCCAACCTGGCTGCCAACGCAGAAGCTGTTGCCGCCGGATTAGCCCCGACCGCCATTTATACAGGCATTTTCCGCTCCTTTGTTGTGCCTGGCGGTTCAGGCGCAACCCTTCCTCTGGCGATCTACTTCACCCGTTCCAAATCCGAACGCCTACGCCGTGTTGGCTGGCTTGGCATCCCGCCAGGTATATTTAACATCAATGAACCTATCACTTTTGGCGCGCCGGTCATCTTCAACCCGATCCTCGGCATTCCGTTCATTATCATCACTTTCCTGAATGTCACAACAGCTTACCTGGCGACCTCGTTTGGTTTGGTTCGCCCAACCTATATCCAGGCACCGTGGACCCTTCCTTCACCACTATTAATGTTCATGGCAACCGGGTATGACTGGAGAGCCATCATTGTGGCTATCTTGACCGAGTTTGTCATCCCGGGCA